>JBFYXI010000221.1:0-2484 GCA_041310635.1 Desulfuromonadaceae bacterium
CCAGCGTCGTGGTCTGCGAGCAGGGAGCGCCGGTGGGGATCGTCACTGACCGCGACCTGCGCAACAAGGTGATTGCCCGTGGCAGCGACGCCAACAGCATGTCGGTGCGCGACATCATGAGCGCGCCGTTGATTACGGTCGGTGAGGAAGAATACCTGTTTGAGGCGCTCTACCGGATGTCCAAACACGGCATTCACCGGGTCGGGGTGGTCGATGCCAGTGGTCAGCTGACCGGGATCATTACCGATTCCGACATTCTCCGGCTGCAGAGCAAGTCGCCACAGCTGCTGATCCGCAGGATCGAGGAAGCCTCCACCTTCGCCGAGTTGCAGACCCTCCACAGTCAGGTACAGAAGCTGGTAGTGTACCTGGTCGGGACCGGTGTGCAGACGCCTGAACTGGTACGGGTGATCGCCCACCTGAACGATCGTCTGCTGTTGCGGCTGATCGCATTGCTGCGGGAACGCGAATTCACTGATTTGCCGGAAAACTTCGCCTTCGTCGTGCTCGGGAGCGAGGGGCGGCAGGAGCAGACGCTCACCACCGATCAGGATAACGCCATCGTTTATGCCGATGATTTGTCCGCCGAGGGAGTGCAGCGGATCGAGGCGTTTGCCGGGTCCCTGATCGAACGGCTGATCGCGCTTGGCGTCCCGCCATGCCCTGGCGGTATCATGGCCAGCCGTGCCGAGTGGCGGCGCAGCCTGGGAGAGTGGAGCGGTGTGCTGGACAGTTGGCTGTCCAGCCCGACGCCCGAACACATCCTGAGCGGCAGCATGTTCTTCGATCTGCGCACCCTGCATGGTGATCCGGCCCTGGAGTGCGCGCTCAAGGAACACATCCTGCGCTGGTTGCAGCTCGAACCGTTGTTTCTGCGCTATGCCGCGGCAGGGGTGCTGCGCTTCAAACCGCCGCTGGGCTGGTTCGGCAGAGTCAAGGTTGAGAAGAAGGGGGAGCACCACGGTCTGCTCGACATCAAGAAGGCCGGAATCTTCGCAATCACCGAAGGGGTCAAGGTGCTGGCCCTGGAGTCCGGCATCATCGGTGGCGGCACCCGCGAACGCCTGGCCGCGCTGGTCACTGCCGGTACGCTGAGCCCGCAGCAGGCCGAAGATCTCCAGTCGAGCTTCTACTTTATGGTTCAGCTCCGTCTGCGCGGCCAGGTGGCGGCCATTCAGGCGGGGCGCGAGCCGTCGAACTTCATCGACTTGCGGCAACTCAACCGCATGGAGGTGGGGCGGCTGAAATTGGCGCTGGAAGAGGTGCGGACTTTCCAGTCCTTTCTGAGCCTGCGCTTCAGTCTCGACCTGCTGCGTTGAAGCGTCCGGCATTTGTTCCGGTGGGGGGGCTGTCGGCTGGTTCTGTTACCTGGCCGTCGCGCCGAGTTTTACAGGCATCAGCCGTTCCCCAGGAGTGACCACCGGCGGCGGGGCCAGGGTCACCAGACGCAGGACAACGAGCCCTGCGACGCCGAGCAATCCGACAATCAGACCGACCACGCCGGACCATCCCCACACGCTCCAGATCAGGCCGCCACCGGTTCCGGAAAGACTCGAACCGAGATAGTAGCCGAGCAGATAGAGAGACGACGCCTGGGCGCGGGCGGTGGCGGCCCGGGTGCCGACCCAGGCCGAAGCCACCGCATGGGCGCCGAAGAAGCCGATGGTGAAGATGACGATGCCGCTGATCACGAGGGGCAGGGGTGCCAGCAGGGTGAGCAACACGCCTGCTGTCATGATCACCAGGGCGGCGCCGAGGAGGCGCGGCCGGCCGATGCGTTCGACCAAACCGCCCATGATGCTCGAGCCTCCCGCCCCGAAGACGTAGGCCAGGAAGATCCATGCCACCTGTGACTGGCTGAGCGAGTAGGGGGGGGCGAGCAGGTAGAAGGTCACATAGTTGTACAGGGTGACGAAGCCGCCCATGAGCAGGAAAGCGAGGCAGAACAGGCAGAACAGCCCCGGTTCGCGCAGGTGCCCCAGCAATGACCTGGAGAGCGGCTTGAGTTGGAAGGGTTGGCGCTGGAAGTGGCGCGACGGTGGAATGGTCAGCCAGAAGAGCACGCTCAGGGTCAGGGCGATGATGCCGATGACGGCAACCGCGCCGCGCCAGGGGAGGTGATCGGCAAGGATGGCGGTCAGAATCCGGCCGGTCATGCCGCCACAGGCATTGCCGGCAATGTACAAGCCCATCGCCGCGCCGAGAGCGCGGGGCGACATCTCGTCATTGAGATAGGCCATGGCCACGGCTGGGACGCCGGCCATGATCGCCCCCTGCAGCAGGCGCAGGACCAGCAGTTCCGGCATGGTACTGCTGGCGGCGGAGGCCAGGGCCAGGAGCGAGGTCAAGATCAGGGCGGCGCCCATCAAGACCCGCCGACCGAGGGCGTCGGAGAGAGTGCCGGAAATCGGCAGCATCCAGGCCAGGGCGAAGGTTGCCACGGACAGCGCCAGGCTTGCCGCGGCAGGTGACACGCCGAACTCC
>JBFYXI010000223.1:0-3061 GCA_041310635.1 Desulfuromonadaceae bacterium
AGGGCGTCGATCTCCTCGTAAACCTTCATGGCGCCGACCTCGGCGGCCATCGCCGAACCGATCCTTCCGGCCACCAGCAGGCTGGTCATCATCGGACCGAGTTCCCTGACCATGGAGAGACCGACGATCGCGCCGAGCGCCTCCTGGGTGCCGTAGACCGCCAGTTCCGAACCGGTTTGCAGCGACAGGACCATGCCGACGAACAGGGCCAGCAGCATGGCAATCGGCAGGGTGCCGATGCCGATATCGCTCATTTGTCGAGTAATGCTCGACACGTTGCGCGGCGCTTCCTTGATGAAATAGACCGTTTGCGCCAGCAGGGTGAGCATCTCCCCGGCGGCTTGGGCGGTGTTGAGGATCTTCTGGCCCAGGAGGCTGACTGGCTTCATCGAGTGTCTATCGTCCAGCAGCCCCCGGGGCGGCTGGACTGAGCGAAGATGTCGATTGCTTTTCCCAACACGTTTCCCACGGCAGATAAAAGAGACTCAGGCAGTTGTGCTGCTGATCGCGGCGCAGGGCGAGCAAACCTTTCAGCAGTTGCAGACGGGCCCCGCTGTCTTCGCGGCGATAGTCAGCCAGGGGGAAAAGTTCCCAGGCCAGGCGATCTCCCTGACGTTCTTGCCAGAAGAGGTTCCAGAGGATACTGATGACCTGATTGCCCTGTTCATCCCAGCGATGCAGGTAGACGCTCCACTGTGGCGACCAGGAGCGTTCGATCGCCTGGTTGCCGGGGAACAGCGGCTCGAGCAGAGCCAGGGCGTTCAGCCGACTCACCCCCCGCTCACGGTGGTAACTGAACAACGGCCACAAGTCAACCCTGCGCTTTTCCTCGCCGGTATCCAGCTTGCGCTCGGCCAGGTCGGAATAGAGGAAGAACAGCAGCCGATGACGCTGACTGACGATCAGCTCGGTTTCAGTTTCCTCGATCTTGTACAGGGGCCAGAGGAACCAGCGCTTGCGACGGGCGCCCACGGTTTCATCGGCATAAACAGGCAGCAACCGCAGGCCGTGCCGGTCGGCGCCGTGGGTCACCCTTACCAGCGGCCAGGGGGCATCCCATTGCTCGTACTCCCCGGCGCGATCCTGAATCCAGGAAAAGAACGGCCAGAGCAGGGAGCGTTGCGAGTAGTTGCGGGATTCCTGCTCGAACCAGAAGGGCAGCACGGCCCAGCGGGTAACCGGGTCGCCGCTGTCGAGACCGAGTTCCTCGTTGAAATAGATTGGCCAGAGGCAGAATTGGCGGCGGTAGACCCCGGCCTTGCGGCTTTGCCCGTAGAGCGGCCAGACGGCAAAGCCACTCTCTTCCTCGCCGGCGATCCGTGAGAAAACCGGCCAGAGGAAGTTGTAGGTGGTTGTCGTGCCGCGCACGGTGCGGCTGTACAGGGGAAACAGGGCAAAGCTGATGCGGTCTCGGCCGAACCAGTCGTAAAGGGTGCCGCCAAAGGGGAAAAACGCCGCATAACGACCATGCTCCGGATGGTCGCCGTAAAACAGGAACGGAAAGAGATAGAACTGGTTGGCGCTACCTTGTTCTGCAGTGCCGAAATCGAAGTTCAGCAGATGGAGAACATCGACGAACTCGGCCTCCGGATGGGTGCGCTTGACCGCAAGCGGGTAGAGCACCTCGGTCTGCGCCAGGCCGGTTTGATCGGTCGCCCGATGAAACAGCGGGCGCAGGGCGAATTCAGTTTCATCCCCCTTGCTTTCGAATTTCAGCAGCGGGCCTAGCAGATGCAGGCTACGGTAATCGATGGCTGCATCGGCACGATAATCGACCAAAGGCCAGAGCGTGAACACCGTGGCTTCGCCGGCCCGCGACGGGGAGGCAGAGCCGAGCAGCAAACCGAACAGAATGACGCAGCACCACCCTCGCACCATGCAGAACCCACCTGGATTTACACTAGAATTCAACGATCTACATTAACACGTCATGCCCAGGTAAGACAACCACTTGGCACCACTTGGCACCTTTGGCACCTTTGTCCGGTGGTCGCGTGAGCTATCGATCCCCGTCCCGGACCTTGCGCCGGCGCAGATAGCCGAGAAACTGCATGATGCCGTGAACGACCCCGAGAATCAGGAGAATAAACAGCACGTCACCCGCGGAAAAATCAGCCATGGCAGGTCCTTAGATGAGATCGAGGGTCTTGAGGGCCAGCGCGTGGGCCGGCTCGAGGGACAACGCTTTCTGCAGGGCCACCACCGCCCCCGATTGGTCGCCGGCAGACAGACGGCACTGTCCCAGCAGGCAGTAAAAGTCAGCCGAAGGGAACCGGTTCGGCAACTGTCCCTGTTCCTCGATATGCTCCAGCAGGCTGACGGCCTGATCGGCATCGCCCGCGGCGTGCAGCCTCATCGCTTCGGCAATCGTCTCCAGTTCTTCGAGCAGGTTATGGACCGGCGGTTCGCTGCCAGCGCAGGAGGCGATTCTGGCATCGATACGGGCTTGCAGCCCGGCGTCGTCGACCTGCGCGGCAAGGCGCTGCCATTTGGCAACCGCCCCCGGCAAGTCGCCGAACCAGTAGTCGACTTCGGCCAGCAGGGACAGGGCCTGCGGATCGTCGGGATCAAGGGCGAGCAGGTCCTGGCCGAAACGCATCGCCTCCCGCAGGTGCTGGCGGGCCCTGGCGAACTCGGCGAATTCCAGCGCCAGGTTGAAGTAGCCACTGCTCAGTTGCCGGAGCACTCCGCGATTCTGCGGATCGAGCAGGCGCAGGATCTTCAGGCAGGTCAGCTTGCGCACAACGTAGGCCGGTTCGACCTGTTTGGCATCCAGCATTACCGCGTGGGCGGCCAGGTCGCTAAGAAAGTGCGGATAGGCCTCACGCAACAGCTGCGCATAAACGGTATTGCCGGCGCAATCGGGGAACTGGCGCAGGTAGTCATAGACGCCCTGGCCGATCGCCGCATCACTCGGCACACCACCGCTCAGCGCTTCGCAACTGACGGGCAAAGGGAAATCGGGGAGTTCGACCGGGTGAGATGCGGCTCCGGCGCGTACGGTCGCGCCGGCAGCTGGCTGCCAGAAGGCGAAACGGTCGGGGGCTAGGTTGTCGATGGC
>JBFYXI010000232.1:0-3434 GCA_041310635.1 Desulfuromonadaceae bacterium
AATCTGCTTTTCTGGGTGGCAATCGGCCTGGTCGCGCTGGTGCCGGTGGTCGCCATCTGGCGCAACATTGCGGCCCTTGCGGCGATGTTTGCTGGCGCGGCGGCCAGTCGCACCCGTCTCCCCGGACCGGTGGTCGAGAACGGCTTCAAGGTGTTAAGCACCGTTGGCATAGCCTTCTGGCTGTCACTGGCGCTCCCTGCGGTTTCCCTGTCGTATTGGTCTTGGCTGGTCATTGCTGCGGGGCTGGCGATCACCCTGGCGATTTTTTCCCGCCGCCTCATCTACTGGCACGGCCAGTGGCAAGACTCCCTCCGCGAGGTCCTGGCCGAAAACCGTCCCCCCGAAACCTCCCGCCAGTGGCTGGAGACCTCTGACCCCTGGGGCCTCAGCGTGCAGGAATACATCCTGCCGGAGCGTGCGGCCTGTGCGGGCCGGAGCATTGCCGACCTGGCAGTGCGCTCCCGATTCGGCTGTTCAATCGTAGAAATCGACCGGCAGGGGCACACCATCATCGCCCCGGAGCCCACGCAGCCCCTGTACAGCGGCGACCGCCTGCTCCTGCTCGGCGGTGCCGAGAATATCGCCTCGGCGCGCCTGGCGCTCGGGGCCGTCGGTGAAAGCCTCGATGTTCAAGCCTTCGACCACGCCCGGCTCGAAGCCATCAAGCTGCCTGACGGTCCCCATCTGGGCCAGACCCTGGCACAGCTGCAGATTCCTCGCCACACCGGAGTGCTGGTCATCGCCATCAATCGCGACGGCCACCCCGTCATCAACCCGTCAGGGTCAGAAACCCTCGTCAGCGGCGACGAACTGCTGGTGCTCGGTTCGCCGGCGCAAATTCGTACCTTCAGGGAATGGGTGACCCAGGGGGAGAGCGCGCGTGAGTAACTGCCGGAACACCTCGCCCGGCCGGAAATTCGCCGCCGCGACGCCGGTCATCGGGCTTGCTCCTCAGGGCAGCTCGAAGTGGAACTCTTTCGGTCTGACCGTGAGGGTGTCGCAGGGGACGGTACGCAAGGCCTGCTCGGTGACGCTGCCAAGCAGGATATAGGGGAGTCCTGACCGGCCGGACGTGCCCATGGCGACCAGGTCATGCTGCCGCTCCGCGACGAAATCGGCAATCACGGTAGCCGCGTGGCCTTGCCGGAAATGCGGCTCGACCTGGTGGCCAGCCAGGTCGACACCTTGCAACCACTCGTCCATCGCCACCTTCACCGAGTCCTCGGTCTGCTGCCGGTAGGACTCGAGAGCCTCGACCCCGGCCCCGGCCATGCTCAACCGCCCTTCCCCCCAGAAGCCGTACACATGCAACAGATCGATGCTGGCTCCCGGCGCAATGACGCAGGCGGCGACCAGGGCCTGCCTTGATGCCTCGGAAAAATCGGTCGGGACCAGCAGGTGACGATAGGCCACCTGCGGGGTCTGCTTGACCACCAAAACGGGAAAGGCGGCCTTGCGGATCAGCTTCTCCGCCGTCGTGCCGAGGATGTAGTCACGCAGAATATGATGCCCATGGGCGCCGACCACGATCACGTCGGCCATCAATGTGCGAGCGCGGCGGACAATGGCGACAAAATCCTTGCCGGTCTCGACCGCGAGGTGGCAGGCAACCCCGGACGGCACCAATGTCTCGGCGTCCTTCTGCAGTTCCCGCCGGGCGTCTTCCAACACCTGATCCATGGACAACATGGCGTGGGGGGGCAAATTTTCCAGAACATGCAGCAATTCGAGCTCCGCCCCATGCTCGAGGCAGAGCAGGGCGGCCCGGCTGACCGCATCCCGCGACGAGTCGGAAAGATCGGTTGCAGCAAGTACGCTTTTTATCGCAATCATGGCAGGCATCCCTTTCTGCCCCGGCCGCAGACTGGCGAGAGCAACACAATGCAACAATTCTGACGGTTTTCCGTCGCAATGCAACCGCGCGGCCGGTCCGCGGGTGCGGTTAGCCACTCACGTCGCCGCCAGTCGCGGCAACGGGAGCAGAACGCTAACCCAGCAGCAGGCCGGCCAGACTGAAGTAAAAGAGCAGGGTAGCGATGTCGGTTGTCGCCAGTACCAGTGGCCCGGCCGCGATCTTGGGGTCTCTGCCCAGGGCGTGCAGCAGGGTCGGCAGGATGACCCCAAGCAGGCAGGCGGTAATCATCGACGACGCGATGCTCCCCCAGACGGCCAGTGCCACCAGAGCCTGGCCTTTCCAGGCCCAGGCGACCCACCCGACGATGCCGCCACAGGTCAGGCCGAGCAGACTCGCGGTGACAAATTCCTTGCCGAGCCCCGGCAAAAACCGTCGCCAATCGACTCTCGCCCCGACAAAGCCCTGGATGGTCAAGGATGTGGCCTGCACGCTGACGCTTTCCGCAAGGGCCAGCACCACGGGGATGAACAGGGCCAGCACGATGACCTGATCGAGGAACGCTTCGTAAAAACCCGCGACCAGTGCGCACAGAATACCGCCGCTGATGTTGGCGAGCAACCAGGGGAAGCGACTCAAGAAGCCGGACCACGCCGAGCCGAGCCGCGCCTCGGCAACGTGCACGCCGATAAGTTGGAACAGCGCATCCGTGGATTTGGTCTCAGCAAGGTCGAAAATCTCTTCAGTGAAGAAGTCGACATCGACCACGCCGAGCAACCGGTGCTGTTCGTCCACCACCGGCAGCGCCAGGAAACGGTACAAGGTGAAAAATTCGCAGGCCTCCAAAATCGTTGCCGTGGCCGGAAGGCTCACCAGGTTTCTGACCATTAGCGTATCGATGGTCGCCTCGGGGGAGCTCATCAGCAGGCGCCGGGTGGGAACCACGCCGCAGAGTCGCTCCTGGTCATCGAGGACGTAGAAATAGACGATTTTCTCCGCCAGGGATTGGCTGCGCAGCGACACAAGCGTCTCGGCCACGGTCTGTGCCGGATGCAAGCTCACCACATCGCGTCGGATGTGGGGCAGGACCGGATCACGCAAGGCGGGGTTGCTCAGCATCGCAATCCTTTCGACACATCATAGGTTCAAATGTGCTGACTGCAATCTGGGGTTCTGCGAGAGACGGCGGAGACATTGCGTGACAGTTAAAGTGTATACATAACAATAAACAAATAAATAAATTTCGCAACTCTCGGGAGGCAAGTGGGGATAGAACCGCTCCAGTGAGGGCGACGGAAAAGCCCGGCCGGCAAACGCGGGTTGCCTTGCCGTCGGTTCAGGGCCGCTCGGCGAGCAGCGCCCGCACCTGCGGCAGCAGCCGGCGCACGACCACGGCAACCCCTTTGGCGTTGGGATGCAGGCCGTCGGCCTGGTTGAACTCGGGACGCAGGGCCACCCCTTCGAGGAAAAAGGGATCCAGGGCGACCTGGTGTTTTCTGGCCAGGTCGCCATAAATGCGGTCGAACTTGGTATAATAGGCGGGACCGAGGTTGCGCGGCGCGCGCATGCCGGCGAGCAAAAC
>JBFYXI010000255.1:0-2834 GCA_041310635.1 Desulfuromonadaceae bacterium
GATCAATCATCTGCTCGGTGTCGGCGGCAACCGTGACATTGCCTTCCTCGTCTATCCCCTCGCTGCCAATTGCCTTGAACTCGGCGAGGAGTTCATCCATTCCCTTGCTGGTAATGTCGACCGCGACGATTTTGGCCCCCTGGGCCGCCAGCGCCAGAGAGATGCTCTTGCCGATCCCGCGGGAGGCTCCCGTGATTACGGCCACCTTGTCTCTAAGCATACAGGTCTCTCCTCTTTGTCAAAGTCAGATGCTGGCGCGCAGTGCATTCAGACTGGCAAGGTCTTCGCAGTTGCCAACCGCGGTTTCCTTGGCAATGCGCTTGACCAGTCCGGACAGAACCTTGCCCGGGCCAATTTCCACGAAGCGCGTGGCGCCAAGAGCGGTCATCTGCAGAACCGATTCGTCCCAGCGCACCGGCGCACAGACTTGGGCGACCAGCAACTCCCTGACACGCTGGCCGACATGGTTCGGCTGTGCCTCGACATTGCTGATCACCGGCAGTTGCGGATCGTTCACGGAGATCGAATCCAGCACGCCCTTGAGCCGCTCAGCGGCGGGCTGCATCAAGGCGCAATGGAACGGGGCACTGACCGGCAGCAGCATCGCTTTTCGATAACCCCGTCCCTTGGCTATTTCGATCGCGCGGCCAACGGCTGTGGCGTGGCCAGCAATGACGATCTGTCCGGGCGAATTGAAGTTGGCGGGCGCAACCACCTCACCCTGGGCTGCCTCGGCGCAGATCGTCTCCAGGTCGCCGCGCTCGATGCCAAGCATCGCCGCCATGGCGCCGGTGCCGACCGGAACCGCCTCCTGCATGAAGGTGCCACGCTGTCGCACTGTGCGTACCGCATCGGCAAAAGTCAAGGCGCCGGCACAGACCAACGCCGAATATTCACCCAGCGAGTGTCCGGCGGCAAAGCTCGGCTGCAGGCCGGTTTCTGTTTGCAGAGCGCGCAATGTCGCGATGCTTACGGTGAGTATGGCCGGCTGCGTGTTGGCAGTCAGCTTGAGAGCTTCATCGGGACCTTCGAAGCAGAGTTTGGCCAGATCGAAGCCGAGAGCATCATTGGCCTCGCTGAACACCTGGCGGGCCACCGGGAAGCTGTCGGCCAGTTCCTTGCCCATCCCGGCAAACTGCGACCCCTGGCCGGGGAAGATGAAAGCAAGCATTAACGTCTCCCTTACCAGCGAATCAGCGCCGCGGCCCAGGTGAAACCGCCACCGAAGGCATCCAGCAGCAGGATGTCTCCGGTCTTGAGGCGTCCGGCACGGTTGACCTCGTCAAGGGCAATGGGGATGGTCGCGGCCGAGGTGTTACCGAAGCGGTCGACGTTTATATAGACCTGATCGTCGCGCAGACCGATGCGCTTGGCCGCAGCATCTAGGATGCGGACGTTGGCCTGATGGGGGATAAACAGATTGACGTCCGTGGTGGTCATGCCGTTGGCCTCGAGGGCGATCTTGGCAACTTCGGCCATGGAGCGGACCGCCACCTTGAAAACCTCGTTCCCCTGCATCTTGAGGTAATGATCGCCTCGGGCAATAGCCTCGGCCGACGGCGTCAACCGGGTACCGAAACCCGGTTGGTAGAGCAATTCCAGCTGCGTGCCATCGGCATACAGGTGGGTCGACAGGATGCCGTGATCGCCTTCGCAGGCCTCGAGAACGACGGCCCCCGCACCATCGCCGAACAGGACGCAGGTGTTGCGGTCATTCCAGTCGACGATCCGGGAAAAGACTTCGGCTCCTATGACCAGGATCTTCTTGGCATTGCCGGCCATGATCCGGTCGACAGCCATCGCCAGCGAATAAACAAAACCGCTGCAAGCCGCGGAGAGGTCGAAGGCCCCGGCATTGACTGCGCCGAGGTTGCTTTGGACAATGCAAGCGGTCGCCGGCCAGGGATAATCGCCGGTGATGGTGCCAACGATGATCAAGTCGAGATCAGCCGGCGCAACCCCGGCCATCTCCAGGGCGCGCAGACCGGCCTTGGTGGCCAGGTCCGAGGTGTTTTCACCGTCGACGACCAGGTGACGCTCGACGATGCCGGTGCGGGTTCTTATCCATTCATCGTTGGTATCGACGAATTTTTCGAGGTCGACGTTGGTAACAACCCTTGCGGGGGCATACGACCCCGTGCCGGTGATACGTGCTCGGATCAAGACAAGGCTCCTTGCTGTAGCGCCGCAGAGGCTTCAGTACTGTCGTTTGTTGTAGACGGGCGCAGGGCGGCGGCGTGTTCAGCCAATCTTTTGATCAATTGGTCATTCACCTGGCGGGCCTCGAAATCGTGGGCGAGGCGGATGGCGTTTTTGACGGCACGGGCACTCGACTTGCCGTGACAGATCATGCCGGTCCCCTGAATGCCCAGCAACGGCGCCCCGCCATATTCGGCATAATCGACTTTCTTGCGAAAACCCTGGAAGGCCGGCCTTGCCAAGAGGTAGCCAAGGCGCGACAGCAGCCGACTGCTGAACTCGGACTTGAGCATCTTCCCCATGACATCCGCCAGCCCTTCGGAAACCTTGAGCACGACGTTGCCGACAAACCCATCACAAACCACTACGTCGACCGTCCCCTGGAAAATATCCCGTCCTTCGACATAGCCAAGATAGTTAAGCGAGGATTCAACCAGCAGTCGATGAGTTTCCCGGGTCAGATCATTGCCCTTGCTCTCCTCTTCGCCGTTGGAGAGCACTCCGATCCGCGGAAGCATTTTGCCGAGCATCTGCTGGGCGTAGACACTGCCCATCAGGGCAAACTGGGCAAGATGCGTGGCCTTGCAGTCAACATTGCCGCCAACGTCCAGGATCAGCGTCTGATCCCGCAGATT
>JBFYXI010000008.1:0-7422 GCA_041310635.1 Desulfuromonadaceae bacterium
GGCTTGCAGGTCAGGAAAACTTTTTCCACGAAGGCCGCCAGGGCCGCCGGGTCAGACAGGGCGGTAGCGCTTTCCGCCGAGCCGCAGCCGGCCGCGGCGACGACGCCTTCCAGGTATTTCTTGCCGGCGCCGTCAGCGCCCACCCACACCGTGGTGATGCACAGCTTGTCGCCAAGCTTCGCCTTGGCCTTCTTCACCACGGCCACGGCGTCATCCATGTAATTCTGCGTGCCGTCGCTGACGATCACCAGCGTCGAAGTTCCGCCGGCTTTTTCGACATCGGCAGCGGCCGCTTCGATGGCGGCGCCGAGCGGGCTGTTGCCACCGGCAAACTTCACGCTGTCCAGCCCTTTTTGCAGGCCGTCACGCGAAAACTTCGCCATGCCGTAGACCAGATCGGTCTCCTTCTTGGACTGCTTCTCGCTATGGCCGAAGGTGCGCAGGCCGGTGTTGCCGGCATAGTCGGCCGGCAGACTCTGGCCGACGGCACCGATGAAGTTCTTCGCCGTGATGAGATTCGCCTGCTCGTCTTCACCCATGGTCAGCGAGGCGTCCAGGATGAACTGGGCGTTGTCCGTTTTGGCCACGTAGATGCATTTCTTTCCCGACTCGAAAGCTTGGGGGGCGAAGTTCAGCGGCTGAGCGGGCATCCCCGCGCAACCGGCCAGGACGACCGCGAGCAGCAACGGCAACCACACTTTAAGCTTTTTACACATAGACATCCTCCTTGTTGGTACGTATAAGTTATTCACGCTCATATACTTGTATCATTATAACTGCGATTGTCAATGTTGTCCTGCTGCAAAAGCAGTCATGGCCGTTCGGCCGGTACGGCCTTTGCCCTGCCTTCTTTGGAAATTGCCGACATGTTCCGCTCGCTGTCGCTACCGGCAGCCGCCCCCCCCTTCACCTGCCGCCGCCCGCGCAACCACTCCCTCCTTGTCGGCCTGAGCGCGGCTACCTGGCGATCTCCAGTTCGCGCTTCTTGGTGTAGAGGTAGCGAACCATCTCGTACTCGAAGGGGGAGCCGGAGGCGTGGTAGCGGAAGGGCTGGCGGTGCCGCTGATCGACGGCACGGACCGTGGTCAGCCCGTTGTCGGCAGCGGCATTATCGAGCCAGACCGGGGGACCGAGCAGTGAATAGGCGGTGGTGTCGATGACAAAGCCGCCGGTATCGCGCAGGTTCGACGGGCCCAGCAGCGGCAGGACCAGGTAAGGCCCGTGACCGACGCCGTAATGTCCCAGCGTCTGGCCGAAATCCTCGGGCTGGCGCGGCAGACCCAGGGTCGTGGCGGGATCCCAGAGGCCGGCAATTCCGGTAGTGCTGTTGACCAGCAGGCGGCCGAAACTGATCCCGCAGGCGCGCAGCTTTGAATTGCAGGAGGTTGTTGACCAGGTTACCCAACTCTCCAAGATTGTCAAAAAAATTCGAGACCCGCTTCTCGACAGAGTCGGGCAGCACGTATTCATAACCCTTGACCACCGGCAGGAACAGGTACTTGTCGAAATAGTAGTTGAAATTGTAAAGTCGCCGGTTGAGCCGCTCGAGGGGGTCGTAGATGTCCACGCCATAGCTGACACCCGCCTCGAGCACGCTCTCGGCCGGATGCAGCGGGGGGATTTCACCCGGCGTCGGCCTGGGGACGGCGCTGCAGGCCGCCAGCAGCAGGACGAGCAGCGACAGTCTCAGCAAGGTCACTAGGCGCGCCGGCAGCATGCGTTTACTCACGGAAGAAGCGGAGGATCTCCGCCACGTTGTCGCGATAGTCCAGGTTGCCGCAATGCCCCCCGGTCGGATAGATGACGGCGCGCTCCGCGAACACTGCGCGGAACCAGTCGATCTCGCCCGGGCCGAGGATGATGTCATCGGCATTGTGCATCAAGCCGATCTTGGTCGCGCTTCGCAGATAGGCCTCGATGCCACGGAGATCGGTGCGTTCGACGATCTCCGCCCGGCGCAGAGACGGCTCACTCTGCCGGTAGCGGGGGAGCAGCAGACCATCGATGTAATCGGCGTAGGAAAGCCGGTTCAACACCTTCAGATACTCCGCCAGGGAATCACTCCTGGTCAGCCGGCGCCCCCGCGGCACCACGTAGCCGGCCCGGTTGAGAAGATCGGCCGAGAACGCCAGATTGGTACAGGAAAAGCGGAAATCGGCGCCGATGATGGCCTGCAGGGTGGCGTCATCGGTGCTGCCCTCCCGGTAGGCGGCGTAAAGGAACTGGTTGTTGAGATCGACGAAATCGCCGCGCCGGTAGACTTCGGTGAGGTTGTCGAAGATCTGGTCGATCACCCTGTCGACCCGATTCAGCCCGCCGGGAACGTTATCCTCCAGCATCCGGTCGAGCCGCTCCACGGACCCGACCAGGTTGAGCGGCGGGTTGATCATCAGCACCTTGTCGAACCGGAACAGCTGCTGGCGGTCGTCAAGGCTGGCAACATAGGCCGCCTGGGCACCGCCGAGGCTGTAGCCGACCAGTGCATAGCCACGGATGTCGAGCTTCCCGGCCAGCCGGTCGCGGATGAGCTGCATAGCCCGGTAGAGATCGGCGGCATCCTCGGCGAGCAGCCCCGGCGTGCCGCTGCTGGATGCGGCCACCAGGAAATTCGGATGGGTCGGCGACGGCAGGCCGACCACGTGGTAGCCCGCCTGGTAGAGCACCTTGCGGAGCAGCTCCGACTTCGGCGCCAGATGGTTGGCTCCGCTCCCGGCAATGACAAAGGCCAGCGGTGCCGGCCCCGGTTGCGGGCTGAGGACATAACTCAGGCTGGCACTCAGCCAGAGCACCTCGGGCACCTTGCGCTCGGGGAAAATCGTCACCTGGTCGACCACCACAGGCACGTCGGCCGGCAGCTCGGCCTGCATTTCCGGCGGCGCGCCGAGAATCGTCGCGGCGTAGCGGTTGGTCACCGGAAAGGCGTAGTCCCCGGCCAGCGCGGCAGGTACCAGCAGCCGGCTGCAAAAGAGCAGGCAAACGAGGGTCTTCATCAAGGCTACGGCAATTTCACCTCGCATCCGCCAGGCAGCAACAGGCCTGACCGGAAGCGCAGAGAAAGGCAACGCTTGGATTATGGCATCGATCATCCTGGGGTCAATCACCAATCCCTTTCTCCCCGGGGAAGCGTCGCCCAGAGGGGCACTGACTTTACCGAATTCCCGCCCTTGACCAGATGCCGTGATGCTACATTATGAGCAGACCGGACCACCCGGCGGGTATCCCGCCGGAAAAGCGCCGGAAACCGCGCGATGCTGACAGGTTTTCCCCGGTGCGTGGTTAACCGCGCGGTATCTCCTTGTGCCGGCGAAAATCCCGTTGTACTATTACCGATGATCATGAGCACGGTCCATCACATGATGCGGGAGGCACGCAATGCTGAAAAATGTCGGTTTCTTGGGATTGGGGACGGTCGGCAAACACATGGCGACCAATCTGCTCAAAGGGAACTACAATCTGACCGTCTACGACTCGGACCCGACGATCGTGGCGGAACTGGTCAAGCTGGGGGCCAAGGGGACCAGCACCCCCCGCGAGGTCGCCAAAGGGAAGGATCTGGTCATCCACATCCGCCCCGAAACACAGCGACTACGTCCGGACATTTACGGATCTGAAGGCATCTTCGCCGGCATCGACCCCGGCACCATCCTGGTCGACATGGGCACCCACTCCCTGGAAAGCACCTTGGAAATCGCCGAAGAAGCGGCGAAACACCGGGTCATGTTCCTCGACGCCCCGGTCTGGGGCACCAAGGAACATGCGGCCAACGGCCTGCTGACCATTCTGGTCGGCGGCGATCAGGCCCTGTTGGCGCGCTGTCGCGAACTCTTCTCCTACTTCGGCCTGAGTATCATCCACGTCGGCGGCATCGGTGACGGCACCCGCATGAAGTTCGTGGTCAACCTGGTCCAGGCTCAACTGATGGAAGCCCTGGCCGAATCGATCGTCTTCGGCGAGAAGCTCGGTTTCAGCATCGACAAGATCCTCGAAGTGTTTGATTCCGGAGGCGTGGCCTCCCCTCTCTTCCACGCCAACGGCCGGACTATTGCCCGCGGCGACTTCACTCGCAACCTGGCCCTCAAATACGTGCACGAACACCTCGAGCTGGTGCTCGAGCAGGCCCAGCAACTCGGGCTCGACCTGCCGGCCGCCAAAGTGGCCTGCAGCAACTACGCCCAGGGAGTCGCGGACGGCCGTGGCGAAGAGGATTTCTCGGCAGTGATCAAAACATTGCGCAAATAGCGGCGCCGGCACAACGCAAACGCACGGGGCGCCAGCGGGATGGGCGCCCCGTGCGTTTGTGGGCTGGCTTCGCCGAGGGCTATTCCGGCGGGGGGGGGCCGCCGGCCAGTTGCCACGCTGCCCACACGCTGAGGATGCGATCCGCAACCTGCGCCGGCGTCATGCGGTCGGTATCGATCCGGTAATGGCTGGCGCTGGCGTAGAGCGGGGTCCTGCGCTCCAGGACTTCGGCCACCTCCTCGGTGAAGGTCTTGCCGGCGGTCAGTGCGGGTCGCTTGGTTCCCCCCTTGATCCGCCGCACAATGGTGTCCACCGAGGCGGTGAGCCAGATGACGCAGGCATTTCGACGCAGGACCTCGATGTTCTCCGTCCGCTCGATGACCCCCCCGCCGGTATCGATGAGGATATGGTCGCGGCCGAGCAACTCTCCGGCGAGCGCCGATTCGAGGTCGCGGAAATGTGGCCAGCCGAACTGCGCCACGATTTCCGGGATGGTCATCCCGGCCCGCTTTTCGATTTCCTCGTCCATGCGGATGCAGGGCATCCGGGTGCGCCTGGCGACCAGCTTGCCGACCTGCGACTTGCCGGTGCCGCGATAACCGATCAAAACCAGATTCATACCGACAGTTTCTCCATCACCACCCGCCGCATCACCTCCACGGGAGGCTCCTGGCCGGTAAACGCCTTGAATTGCAACACCGCCTGGTTGATGAACATCTCCACCCCGGAGATGGTCTGCAGCCCGCGCCCGCGCGCATCGGCAAGGAGCCTGGTCTCGAGGGGTGTGTAGACGATATCGAAGACCACCTGGCCGGGACGCAACAGCGCGGCCGGGATCGGCGATACCAGCGGATGCGGGTGCATGCCGACCGGCGTGCAGTTGATGATGAGGTCCGCCTGCGCCATCTGCCCGGCCAGGGCGGCGGCGCTCATGACTTCCGCTGCGATCTCAACCGCCGTCCCGGCGCGAAGATCGCCGGCGAGCTCCAGGAGGACACGTTCCGCCACATCCAGGAGACAGAGCTGCCGCGGCCGCGCCGCCGACGCCAGAGTGAAGGCGATCGCCCGGGCCGCGCCGCCCGCCCCCAGCAACAGGACGTGCTTGCCGTCAATATCCACCCCGGCGGCACGGATGGCCTGCAGCGCCCCCGGACCGTCGGTGCCGAGGCCAAGCAACCGGCCATCTTCCTTGACGATGGTGTTGATCGAGCCGATGGCGCGGTCGACTACGGCGATCTCATCGACCAGTTCCATGGCGGCGAGCTTGTGCGGGATGGTGACGCTCATCCCGCGGAAGTTGTCCAGGGCGCGCATCCCCGCCAGCGCTCCCGGGAGGTCCTCGACGCGGAATGCCAGGTAGACGAAATCGAGGCCGAGAGCCGCGAAGGCCGCGTTATGGATCGCCGGCGACAGGCTGTGGCCGATCGGGTTGCCGATCACCGCACAGAGGCGGGTTTTTGGACTGATCGACGTTGTTTGCATAAATTCTCACCCTGACGATGACGGTTCACGGCACGCAGCTTCCTGCTCCGGCAACCAGCAGGCGATGCCGCAGGGAAAGTACCGGGAAGGCTCGGTTTCCCAACGAAAAAGGGACCACGCAGCATGCGCTAGCCCCTTGCTTTGATTCTGGCGCGCGATGCAGGATTCGAACCTGCGACCTCTGCCTCCGGAGGGCAGCGCTCTATCCAGCTGAGCTAATCGCGCGTGGGGTTGGTTTATACCCCATCCCGCCGACCGATGCAACTGCTAAGCGGCTGCTTGCGGGTACCACCGAGCTACTTGCCGCGCTCCTCTTCGGCATAAGTATGCCGCACCTGCAGCAACACCACGCCCAGCAGCAGCAGCAGGCCGACCGCGACGCCCCCCCACAGCTTGCGCCGGGCGAACTGGCGGTCGTAGTCGTCGACCTGGGCCTGGATCGTTGTCAATTCGGCCTGCACGCCGCCGGTCTCGGTGCGGACCTTGTTCACGTCGACGCTGTGAAACACGCGGTGGAAGCGGTTGCGCAGGTCGAACAGCTGCCCCTTGAGCGCTTCGACACTGACGCCGAGCCGCCTGAGGCGCTCGAACTCGCTGCCGACCGCAGTCAGGCGGGCATCGGTTTCGGCCAGCGCCGCCTTGATCTCGGCGGCCCGGCCGTACTCATGACAGCGCGAGCAATCGCGCTCATTGATCAGTTCGAGGCGGGCCTCCTGAACGGCATGGCTGCCATGGCAGACTACGCACTGGGCGCCGCCCGCGGCAATTTTGAGGCCGTGGGCGCTCTCCCGGTAATCGGCAAGCACACCCACGTGACAGCGCCCGCAGAACTCCGGTACCTGCTCGTAATCAGGCACGCCAATGAAGCCGCGCTCCGGGCTCATAGCGTTGGCGAAGTCGGTCGGGTCGCCGCCATGGCAGTCGTGGCAGGAGATGCCGTTGCGCTGGTGGACGCTCCCCTGCCAGTCCTTGACCGGGGTGCCGAGGTTGCCGGGCTGGCCGGCATGGCACTGGATACAGACCGTTTCGGCCGGACCCGCGCTGCAGACCGGCGCCGCTGTGAACAGGCAGGCGGAGATGACCAGAATCAGGATGCGGCCGCTCATGAGTAATGTCCCCAGATCGAGATCGCCAGGAAGACCAGCAGCGACAGGACAAAGATGGTGACGAAGATCGGGCGCTTGGCCGGACGCCGCTCCGGGCCGCGGTCGAGGAACGGCAGCAGGGCGAGGAAGGTCATGAAGGCCCCCTGCACCCCCAATCCGATCAGTTCGCTGGGAAAAATCTTCAGTGTCTGGTAGGCCCAGAGAAAGTACCATTCCGGCTTGATCCCCGGCGGGGTGACGAACGGGTCGGCCGGTTCAAAGGCGGATTCCGGGAAGAACATCCCCGGCGCAAAGAAGATGATGCCGAGCAACAGCGCGAGGAAGAAGCAGATGACGGCGCCATCCTTGACCACGTAGTTGGGGAAAAACGGGATGCCGTCCGGGTGCTTCTCGTAGGTGAAGCGGTCGGGAAGCTCCTCCGCCCGGTAGTCGGCGCCGAAGGGTGGCGGCGAAATGCCGCGGCGCTTCACGCAGAACAGGTGGACGCCGATCAGCCCGCGCCGGAGCAGCGGCATCCCCACCCCGTGCAGGGCGAAAAAACGGCCGAGGGTCTGGTTGCCGACCGTCGCACCGCCGCGCAGGGCTTCCACGGCCA
>JBFYXI010000015.1:0-3246 GCA_041310635.1 Desulfuromonadaceae bacterium
CGCCGCAAGGGGAAGGTTGCCCAGAAACTGGAGAAATACTCGGTCATGCAGGCGCTCAAGGCCCTCGACCGGGCCGATATCGCCCTGCTGGTGCTGGACGCCCGCGAGGGGGTCGCCGAGCAGGATATGACGGTCGCCGGCTATGCTGCCGAGCGCGGCCGGGCCGTGATGCTGGTGGTAAACAAGTGGGACCTGGTGCCGAAGGACCACACCACTCTCGGGCAGTACGTCAGGACCCTGCGCGACGCCTTCAAGTTTCTGCCGGATGTGCCGATTCATTTCGTTTCGGCCCTGACGGGTCTGCGTGTCAGCAAGATCATGGCCGATGTCGAGAAGGTCAATGACGAATACCAGCGCACGGTCAAGACCGCCGCCCTGAACAAGGTCCTGGAACAGGCCCAGAAAGCTCATCAGCCACCCATCTATCATGGGAAACGCCTGCGTTTCTTCTATATGACCCAGACCGGTACGAGGCCGCCGAGTTTCATCGTCTTCGTCAACAAGGCTGAGGGCGTGCACTTCTCCTATCGGCGCTATCTGGTCAACTGCCTGCGGCAAGCCTTCGGCTTTGCCGGTTGTCCGGTGCGCCTGCACTTTGAGGATCGTGAGCGTTAAATGCCGCTTTACTTTTATCGAAACCGTGAGCTATATTTATTTTCATTTAATTTCCAACTGTTAGAGCGTCGCGCCAGCCTGTGGCAGCGACCGCGGCAGCCATTCTTATGAGCCTTGTCGGCAATCTTGAAGACCTCGGGCTGGGCGAGATCCTGCAGATCGTCAGCCTCAGCCGTAAGTCCGGCATTCTCGAGCTGAACAGCCGGGACCGCAGTGGCAAGGTCGTCTTCCGCGCGGGTCAGGTGATCCGTGCCAGCGCCACCACCTTCCCCGAAAACCTTGGCGATTTGCTGCTGCGCGCCGGCATGGTCGACATCGACACCCTCAAGCGGGCGCTGATTGTCCAACAGGAACAGGCCGACGGCCGGCGCATCGGCGACATTCTCGCCGATGAGTTCAGCCATGACCGGGCTGCGATAGATGCCGTCGTCCGCAAACATGTCGAGAGGATCGTCTACAGTTTCTTCGGCTGGACCGAGGGCGCCTTCGCCTTCGAACTGTGCGAACCGGAGGATCTGGCGGCCATTACCTTGAACCCCCTGCAGTTCATGCTCGATAGTGGGCTGAATCCGCAGTGGCTGGCCATGGAAGGCAGCCGCCTGATCGACGAGAAGCGCCATCGCGGTGAGGAAGATGAAGAATCCGGCGAGAGTCTGGTCGATGCCGACCGCCTCCTTGCCGAAATCCGGGGAGCGCCAGCCGTTACGGCCGTGCCGGGCAGCGGCACAAGCGCTGCCGATGTACCCGCCGTATCGACTGGCCGGCGCCTTTTTCTGGTGGTTGACGACGATCCGCTGACCGCCGAGCAGATCGCCAAGCAGCTGCAGGCACACCAGGTGGCAGTGCGGGCCTTCACCAACGGCCAGGCTTTTCTCGAGGCCGTCAGAGGGGCTGATCCCGGCTCGACAGGCTTGCTCATCGACCTGATCATGCCGCGCAAAAACGGCAGCGGCATGCTTGGCGGCCTGGAACTGCTCGACGAACTACAAGCCAGCCGCCCCGGCTTTCCCCTCTGGCTCATGACCGACCACCCGATCAGTGAAGCAGCGGAGCATCTGCGTCGCTACGAGGGTGCGTTGCTGCTGACCAAGCCGACTCCGGCCGCGATCGCCGCGGGGCGGGGCGAAGGAGCGTTGGCCGAACTGGTCGCCGGACTCCTGGTTCCGGCCGGTCCGGCGGCGCGGCCGGTCCCGCCCGGCAAACACCTGTTCAATATCGGCGTCGAGCTCTATCGGGAACTGGGTGAGGCCTCGGGATTGACGCCTCAGCAGACCCGGCAATCGCCGGGCCTGCATCTGCTGCGCGGCATGCTCCAGGAGCTCAACAATCCATCGCTGGGGGGCGGCATCATCCTGCTGATCCTGCGCTTTGCCAGTGAATTGATGAATCGGGCGGTGATATTTCTGGTCAAGGACCAGGAAATTGTCGGTCTCGGCCAGTTCGGCATCGAACTGCCGGGAGAGTCGCCCGATGTCATGGTTCGCAACACACGCATCCCGACCGGTGAAGACAGCCTGTTCAGCGAGGCCCTGACCTGCATGGCGCCGACCAAGGGCAGTCCCCCGGCGCAGCGCTGGAGCAGCTACCTGTTCAGCCGGTTCGGGGGAGAACAGCCCGCGGAGGTGTTTGTCGGTCCGCTGGTCAGCGAGGGACGGGTGGTCGCCATCCTCTACGGCGACAACCTGCCTGAGCAGAAGCCGATCGGCGACACTGAAGCACTGGAAATCTTTTTGTCCCAGGCGGGCCTGGCTATGGAAAAGGTTCTGCTCGAACGGCGTCTGATGACCAGCCGCACTGCCGGTTAGGCTGGCAAGGAGCAAGCGAACGTGCCGAAAAAAATCTTGATCGCCGAAGATTCTGCAACCATGCGGGCGTTGATCGTTTCGACCATCGCCGAGCTTGGTGAGTTCGAAACGGTGGAAGCCGCCAACGGTTTTGAGGCGTTGCGCATCCTGCCGCGAGAAAAGGTCGATCTGATCATCACCGATATCAATATGCCCGACATCAACGGTCTGGAGCTGGTCAGCTTCATCCGCAGCAATGACAACTACCGCGAGACGCCCCTCTTCATCATCAGTACCGAGGGGAGCGAGCGTGACCGTGAAAAGGGACTGGCGCTCGGCGCCAACGCCTATCTGGTAAAGCCCTTTGCCCCGCACCAATTGCAGGACCTGGTGCGCAAGTTTCTCCCTTGACAGGAGGCGTTCTTGAGCGATAGACGCTCGGCAGAGGCTCTCAAGGAGTTTATCGGTGAAGCCGAGGAGATCGTCGAGACCATCAACCTCGATTTGGTGTCTCTCGCCGAGGGCCTCGACCAGGGGGAGCACGACCCGGACCTGATCAACAATATCTTCCGTGGCGCCCATTCGATCAAGGGGCTGGCCGGGATGTTCGGCTTCGACGACCTCTCCAGGCTGGCCCATCGTACCGAAAGTCTCCTCGATCAGATGCGGCTCGGCAAGGTGCCCTGTAACCAGACGACCGTCGAGTGCCTGTTTTTTTCGCTGGAAACGCTGTCGCGCCTGATCAGCGGCAAGAGCAAGGACGAGACTTTTACTCTGGATCTGACCGATTGCCTGGCACGGATCGATCAGTCAGTCCACGGCAAAGTTCCTGACTCTGCTGACCCTC
>JBFYXI010000056.1:0-7401 GCA_041310635.1 Desulfuromonadaceae bacterium
ATACTCGATCCCGAACGGCACCAGAATGAACGTCTGGATCAGCCAGGTCACCACCGTGGCCACCGTCATCACGAAGGTCACCGCCATCCCCATCCCCAGAGCCGTCTCCACTGACCGCGACACCCCAAGGAACGGACAAATCCCCAAAAATCGCGCCAACACGAAGTTGTTCACGAAAATCGCGCCGATCAATATCAAAAAGAGGTCGGTCATCAAGATGTATCCAAGAAGCTTGGGAAATTGGTCTGACCAGGCGTTATAGAGCAGGTGCCGAGAGCTTGTCAAATCCAGCTCCGGTGCTTTCCAGCGCAGGTCCAGAAGGATATTTTGCCGGCTTGACACTCTTCGGCGGCTATGCTATCAGGCGTCAGGCGGCGGGTTCTCCCCGCCGCCAGCTTTTCCGGTCACGCCCTGCGCGGTCCGGCAAGCATTAAGTACGGCAACGTCCTCACTATCGGAGTCTCCCATGAACTACAGTAAATCAACGGCACTCTTCGCCAGAGCCAAAGAACTGATCCCCGGCGGCGTCAACAGCCCCGTGCGCGCTTTCAAATCGGTGGGCCGCGACCCGATCTTCATCGCCCGGGCCGCCGGGTCGAAAATCCACGACGTCGACGGCAACGTCTATATCGATTATGTCGGTTCCTGGGGGCCGATGATTCTCGGCCACTGCCACCCCAAGGTGGTCGAGGCCATCCAGCAGGCGGCCGCCAGCGGCGCCTCCTTCGGCGCCCCGACCGAGGGTGAGATCGAGCTGGCCGAGATGGTCTGCGCCGCCTACCCGAACGTCGAGAAAGTGCGCATGGTTTCCTCGGGCACCGAGGCGACCATGAGCGCCATCCGCCTGGCCCGCGGCTATACCGGGCGGGACAAGATCCTCAAGTTCGACGGCTGCTACCACGGCCATGCCGATTCGCTCCTGGTCAAGGCCGGCAGCGGCGCGGCCACCTTCGGCGTGCCCACCTCACCAGGGGTGCCGGCCGATTTGGCCAAACATACTTTGACCGCCACTTACAACGACCTCGCCGAAGTCCAGCAGCTGGTCGCCGCCAACCCGGGGGAGATCGCCTGCATCATCCTCGAGCCGGTGGCCGGCAACATGGGCTGCGTGGCCCCGCGCCCCGGCTTCCTCGAAGGGCTGCGTGCCGTGTGCGATGCCGAAAAGATCGTGCTGATCGTCGATGAAGTCATGACCGGTTTCCGCGTCGCCTACGGCGGCGCCCAGGAACGCTTCCGGGTCTTCGGCGACCTGGTCTGCCTCGGCAAGATCATTGGCGGCGGCCTGCCGGTGGGCGCCTTCGGTGGCAAGCGCGCCATCATGGAGCAACTCTCCCCCGAAGGTGGCGTCTACCAGGCGGGCACTCTTTCCGGCAACCCGCTGGCCATGGCCGCCGGCATCGCCACCCTGCGCCTGCTCAAAGCAGAGGGCTTCTACGCGCAGATCGAGGAGAAAAGCGCCTACCTGGAAAAGGGGTTGGCCGAAGCGGCCAGGGAATGCGCCCTGCCGACCTGCTGGCAGCGCGTCGGCGGGATGTTCTGCACCTATTTCCAGGCGGGCCCGGTTTACAGCTTTGCCGATGCGGCGCAAAGCGACACCGCGGCCTTCGGCAAATTCTTCCGCCTGCTGCTCGACCAGGGAGTGAACATCGCCCCGAGCCAGTTCGAGGCCGGTTTCATGAGCATCGCCCACAGCCAGGACGATCTCGATCGCACCATCGAGGCGGCGCGCACCGCGTTCCGGGCGCTTTGATCCTGCCGACAAGCGGGTTGACAGCCACCGCCGCCATGTGTTATCAAAACTCGTTTTTGCGTCCGGGGACGACCCGGCGCTACGCGCATGGATGACGACAAGCGCCAGATGTTCCGCTCCCTCGGCTTCATGTCGAGCGTGGGGATCTCCATGGTGGCGGCCTCGTTCATCGGCCTGTTCATTGGTTATACCCTGGACGGCTGGTGGGGTACCTCGCCGTGGATGACGCTGCTCTGGCTCGGCTTCGGCATTGCCGCCGGCTTTCGCAACATCTTCATTCTGACCCGACGGGCGCTGCGCGAGCAGAACAACCCCAAGGATGACGATGGAGTCTCTTGAGCAGCTGCCGGCGGCGCTGCACCGTCGCAACTGGGTGGTCCTCGGACTGCTGCTGGCAGCCAGCCTGCCCTTCGGCAACTGGGCGGTCAGTGTCGGGATTTTGGCCGGCGGACTGATCGCGATTGCCGGCTTCGCCTGGCTGCAGCGCTCACTTCGGCGCCTGCTGGCCGACGCCGGCCAGGGCGCGGGCACGCGTTACCAGTTCGGCTACCTGGTGCGCCTGCTGGTTCTCGGCGCGGTGCTGGCAGTCCTTATCGCCATCGTGAAAATTCACCCCGCCGGGCTGGCCCTCGGCCTGTCGGTGGTGGTCATCAATCTGCTCTGGCTCGCATGTCAGCGCGCCCTGCGGTAGAGGAGGCATTCGGTACGTCATGGTCCATCCGTTTCTATTTTTGCAGTGGCTCGAACAACAGCTCAACCTGCACCTCGGCGAACACGTCATGTACACCTGGTTCGTCATGCTGCTGCTCATCGGCGTGGCTCTGCTGGTCAGGCGCAGCATCCAGAGCGTCCCCGGGGGGTTGCAGAACTTTTTCGAGCCAATCATCGCCGGCATCGAAGGGATGATCGAAGACACCATGGGGCACAAGGGGAAGGCCTACTTCCCGCTGATCGCCACCCTGGCCTTCTTTATCCTGACCTCGAACCTGATCGCCCTGATCCCGGGCTTCTATCCGCCGACCGCCAATCTGAACACCAACGCGGCCATGGCCCTGACGGTGTTCGCCATGACCCACATCATCGGCGTCAAGGAAAGCGGTTTGGCCTATTTCAAGCATTTTTGCGGGCCGGTGATCTGGCTGGCTCCGCTGATGGTGCCGATCGAGCTGATCGGTCACCTGGCGCGGCCGCTGTCGCTGACCTTGCGTCTGTTCGGCAACATGTACGGCCACGAGATCGTGCTGATGATCTTCTTCGCCCTGGTGCCGTTCCTGGTACCGTTGCCGATGATGCTGATGGGAGTGCTGGTGGCCTTCATCCAGACCTTCGTCTTCATGCTGCTGTCGATGATCTACATCGCCGGCTCCCTTGAGGAAGCCCACTAGGCCAAGCGGCCTTGCGTCCTATACCGTATAGGAATCAATCAACCTGAGTCGTACTAGGAAAGGAGCAGAACAATGCAGTTTTTCGCGTGGTGCATGATTGCGGCCGGCTTCGGCATGGCAATCGGGTCCTTCGGGACCGGTCTCGGTCAAGGTCTGGCTATCAAAAGCGCGGTTGAAGGGGTGGCCCGCAACCCCGGTGCCAGCGGCAAGATCATGACGATCATGCTGATCGGTCTGGCGATGATCGAGTCCCTGGCGATCTACGTGTTCGTTGTCGCCATGATCATTCTCTTCGCCAACCCGTTCACCCAGCAGGTCATGCAGCTGGCCACCGCCGCCCAGTAACTGGCGCTGGCAGCATAAGGGCAAAAAGGGGGCGCGGCGATGCCGTGCCCCCCTTTTTTTCACCTTGCAGCTCGCTTCAGGTCAGGTTGCGGTTGCGCATGATGCGCATCACCAGCACGCCGAAAATGGTCAGGCAGAGCCCGACGCCAACGAACAGGTAGCCGATCGAGTCGGCCTGTCCCCAGCCCCACAGGTCCCGCTTGCCGAAAACACCGATCAGCACCAGCCCGACCATGACGGCAACCCCCCCGAGCACATAGACCGACAGAGCCGCCCCGGCCAGCAGCCAACCACGCCAGGCTCTTACGTTCATCCTGGAGCCTCCTCGCTCGAAATTCGTTTCTGGGACAACGGCGGGCATCTTAACCTCCTCAAGGACATGAAGGGAATAAGATTTTTTTCACGATTGACTTTTAACCACCCCCTGTGATAAACACCCTTTAATCTTCCCTCTGTATACTTTTTTTATACAGATAAACCTGTTGTTTTTATTGTTTATTTTCTTTTTTTTCATACGGCGGCACAGAGCGCTGCCGGTTTCAGCCGTGCCATTTTCCACGCTGGAGGTTTTCTCCCATGAGCTGTCGCCGCTTCTTTTTCCTTGTCTTGATCGCCCTGCTGCTGGCGCCGGCGCTGGCCAGCGCCCGGGACGGCATGGCCATTGCCCCCGAAGCCTGTCTCAGGTGCCACGACGACGTGGTTTCTCCGATCGAATACGGTGCTTCGGTCCACGGCCAGAATGCCTGTACCAGCTGCCACGTGGAGGCTGCCTCGCTCGAGGAGCACATCGCCGGCAAGGTCAAGCCGGAGCCGCCCAAGTGCGTACGCTGCCACAAGGAACAGGCCGCCGAGCACTTCGCCAGCGTGCATCAGCTCAACGAGGTCAGCTGCTCCGACTGCCACGACGACATCCACAAGCATCGCTCATGGAAGAACGACAAGAATAAGGCCGTCGCCAAGTGCACCGGCTGCCATGACGACCATGAAGACTATCTCGAATCGGTCCATGGCGTGGCGGTGGCCGCCGGCAACCCGGATTCCGCGGCCTGCCATGACTGTCATGGCCTGCATCGCGTCGAACCGCTCGGCGACCCGAAGAGCCACATAAACCGTGAGTTCCATACGAAAGTCTGCCTCAAGTGTCACGCCGACAGCGACATGATGGCCCGCAACGGGGTCTACAACGTGGCCGTCGACACCTACATGGAGAGCTACCACGGCAAGAACTACAATCTCGGCTTCCCCGAAAAGGCCGCCGGCTGCGCCGACTGCCATACGTCGCACACCGTGCTACCCAAGGATGACCCCAGGTCGAGCGTCAACCCGGCCAACCTGGTCGGCACCTGCGCCCAGTGCCACCCCAACGCCACTCCGCTGTTTACCAAGTTCTACTCCCACGGCGAGATGACCGATCGGGCCAACTACCCGATCCTCTACTGGACTTTCATCAGCATGACCGGCCTGCTGGTCGGCACCTTCGCGGTGTTCTGGATCCACACCCTGATGTGGATGATCCGCGGTTTCGTCGAAAATCGCCAGAAGCTGGCCCTGCGCCATTCCGGCCAGGAAGAGCACCACCATATCAGCGAACCACACAAGCAGTACCTGCGCTTCAAGCCGCGCCATATCTTCCTGCACTTCACGGTGATCATCAGCTTCCTCGGCCTGACCCTGACCGGCCTGCCGCTGAAGTTCAGCAACCAGCACTGGGCCCAGGTCATGATGGACTTTTTCGGCGGCACCTACTACGCCGGTCTGATCCACCGCGGCTGCGCCATCCTGACCTTCTACTACTTCGTTTCGGCCCTGCTCCTGAGCATCGATTTCCTCTTCCTGCGCAAGGACGTCAAGGGGATGTGGCTGCAGCGCCTGTTCGGTCCCGACTCACTCTGCCCGAACCTGCGCGACATCCGCGACGTCGTCGCCATGGTCCGCTGGTTCCTGTTCCTCGGTCCGAAACCGACCTTCGAGCGCTGGACCTATTGGGAGAAGTTCGACTTCCTCGCCGTCTTCTGGGGCATGTTTGCCATCGGCGGCTCCGGCCTGATGCTCTGGTTCCCCGAGTTCTTCGGCTACTTCCTGCCGGGCTGGATGTTCAACGTGGCGACCATCGTCCATTCCGACGAAGCCCTGCTCGCCACCGGCTTCATCTTCACCGTGCACTTCTATAACACCCACGGCCGGCCGGAGAAGTTCCCCATGGACTTCGTCATCTTCAACGGGCAGATGTCAAAAGAGGAGTTTATCGAGGAGCGCGGCGACCAGTGGAAGCGCTACGAGGAAGCCGGCGTCACCGAGGAGTACGCCTGCACCAAGGTCAGCGGCCCGGTTTACGACTTCTGCCTCAAGGCTTTCGGTTACGTGGCCGTGTTCACCGGGATCGCCTGCCTGTTCCTGATGATCTTCGCCTTCATGGCGGGAGGCGGGCACTGATCCCTTCACAGCACTAGCCGCAACCGCACGCGGGGTTCCCCTTGGGAACCCCGCTTTTTTCATGGCGAGCCCTCGGACCAATTCATTAAAACCAGTTAAAATCTCGTAATACAATGCTTTTCCGTTGCATTGCCGGGCAGGATATGTATTATACGGCCGACTGCCTGCCGGCGGCGCCGACAGGGCGGCCGGCCCGTTTTTAATCCACTTTTTCTGCAGAGGTTGCTTCACATGCTGAAAAACATCTTTGACTGGTGCAAGCGGCATCTGGTTATCTTTACGATCATTGCCGTGGTCTTCGTCGTGGTGTTCGGCTTCATCAACATCCAGATCCTGCACATGACTTCCGAGCCGGAATTCTGCCATCTTTGCCACCCGGCCCAAGGGTTCGGTCCGCTGGCCGAAGTCGATTCCTGGGAGCATTCCGCCCACGGCGAGGCCGGGGTTTCCTGCCTCGACTGCCATGGCCGCCCCGGGGTAGCCGGCTACATGAAAGCCAAGATCGGCGGCCTGCGCGACACCTACATGCAGCTGACCATTTCCAAGGAGGAAAAGCTGCAAATCCTCTCCAATCCGGGTGAACACCTGGTGCCGGCGTGGCACTGTCTGTACTGCCACTCCGACGAGGGGAATCAAAAGGTGCGCGAAACCACCAAGGGGCCGATGAAGCTGGTCAACATGCGCATGCTTGACGACGTCGTCAACCCCGAGTTTCGCGAGCGCAAGGGGCTGCCCGACATCATGGCCGACAGCTTCGTCGGCGGCACTCACTTCGACCACCAGCCGCACATTTCGTCGTTTGACTTCACCTGCCGCGACTGTCACTTCGGCATCGTCCACAATCCGTCCACCAAGACCGACCGTATGAACTTCTGCCTGACCTGCCATGCCGAATACAAGGATTCCTCGGCGCCGCAGATGAACGACTGCCAGGCCTGCCACCAGGCCCAGCAGGCAATGAACGAGGGGTCCGGCGTCATCGGAGTCACAGGGGAACCCAGCCTGATGTTTGCCGCGAACGTCGGCTGCACCGACTGTCACACCGGGGTCACCAAGGGGGTCTTCCGGCCGTCCTCTGGCAGCTGCGGCGACTGCCACCAGGGAGATGACTACGTGACCCTCTACAAGGAGTGGGCGGCGGAAACCGATGCCCGCGTCAAGAAGCTGCAGGCGCTGCGGGTTGAGCTGGAGCACGCCCTGGCGGATGCCGACGCGGCCAAGCGCAACACCGTCGAAGCCTGGAAAGTTTACGCACGGGCCCAGCACAACCTGCGCTTTGTCCGCAATGACGGCACCCACGGCGTGCACAACAACGACTTTGCCCTGGCTATCCTGGCCAGTGTCGAAGCCGACTTCAACCAGGTCCGCAAGCAGCTCGACACCATCTGGTAGGCGGTTCGCGCGAACCGGCAAAACCAAAGGGCGCCCGCGGGCGCCCTTTTTTTTCAAACAACAGCGGGTCTAGTTGTCGGGGGGCGGGGCAGGCGG
>JBFYXI010000077.1:0-4755 GCA_041310635.1 Desulfuromonadaceae bacterium
CCTTGCAGCCGCACTCCCGGTTGCGCTCCAGCAGCTCGCGGGCAAACTCGGTGGTCTTGTCGACGGAGAGACGGAAGCCGAAGCCGAACTCGGCATTGTCTTCGAAGAGCGAGTTGCTCCAGGTCGGGCCGAGGCCGTCCTTGCGGGTGGTCCACGGTGTGGTCGGCAGGTTGCCGCCGTAGATGGAGGAGCAGCCGGTGGCGTTGGCCACCAGCATGCGGTCGCCGAACAGCTGCGAGCAGAGCTTGACGAAGGGGGTCTCGCCGCAGCCGGCGCAGGCGCCGGAGAACTCGAACAGCGGCGGCAGCAGCTGGCTCCCCTTGACGGTCGCGCTGTTGTACAGGGCCGGGTCGGTCTCCGGCAGATTGAGGAAGAACTTGAAGTTCTCGCGCTCGGTGTCACGGAGCGGCGGCTGCGGGCGCATGTTGATCGCCTTGTGGCTCTCGTCGGTCTTGCTCTTGGCCGGGCAGTTGTAGACGCAGGCACCGCAGCCGGTGCAGTCCTCCACCGCGACCTGCAGGGTGAACTTCTTCCCTTCGAACTCCTTGCCGCGGGCCGCGCAGGACTTGAAGGTCGCCGGTGCGCCGGACAGGTGCTGCTCGTCGTAGATCTTCATGCGGATGGTCGCATGGGGACAGACGAAGGAGCAGATGCCGCACTGGATGCACAGCGCCTCATCCCACACCGGTGTATCGATGGCGATGTTACGCTTTTCGTACTGCGCGGTGGCCGTCGGAAAGGTGCCGTCGCAGGGCATGGCCGAAACCGGCAGGTTGTGGCCGAGGGCGTCGATGATCGGACCGAGGGTCTTCTGTACCACTTCGGGAGTGTCGTCCCACTTACCGATGGTCATCTTGATGGTGCTGTCGGCGGTCGCCGGCACCAGAACCTCCTCAATGTTCTCCAGAGCGGCGTCGACCGCCCGGTTGTTCATCTTCAGGACTTTTTCGCCGGCCTTGCTGTAACTCTTGACGATGGCGTCCTTGATCTCGCTGATCGCCAGCGCCAGCGGGATGATGTTGGAGATCTTGAAGAAGGCGGTCTGCATGATGACGTTGATGCGCGGACCGAGGCCGATCTCGTTGCCTAGGTGCACGCCGTCGATCACAAAGAACTTCATCTGTTTGTCGATGATCTGCCGCTGAACCTTGTTCGGCAGGTGCGCCCAGACCTCGTCCTTGTTGTACGGGCTGTTGAGCAGGAAGGTCGCCCCGTTCTTGGCGTTCCTGAGCATGTCGTACTTCTCGAGGAACGAGAAGTTGTGGCAGGCGACGAAGTCGGCGCTGGTGATCAGGTAGGGCGAGCGGATCGGCTGCTTGCCGAAACGCAGATGCGAAGTGGTCATGCTGCCGGCCTTCTTCGAGTCGTAGACGAAGTAGGCCTGCACCTCGTTGTCGGTGGAGTCGCCGATGATCTTGATCGAGTTCTTGTTGGCGCCGACCGTACCGTCGGAGCCGAGGCCGTAGAACATCGCCGAGTAGCCGGCGAAGGGGACGCTGTAGCTGGTGTCGAAGGGGAGGTAACGACCGGTAACGTCGTCCTTGATGCCGACCATGAAGTGGTTGAGCGGCTTGTCCTTCGACAGGTTGTCGAACACGGCCTTGACCATGCCCGGGGAGAACTCGTAGGAACCGAGTCCGTAGCGGCCGCCGACGATGGCCGGGTAGCCGGCGAAGCTGAACAGCCCTTCGGCCATGGCCTCGCCAATGGCGGTGCGCACGTTGTGGTAGAGGGGCTCGCCCAGCGCGCCCGGCTCCTTGGTGCGGTCAAGGACGGCGATCTTCTTCACCGTCTTCGGCAGCGCCTTGGCGAATGCCGCCACGTCGAAGGGGAGGAAGAAGCGGACCTTGATCAGCCCGACCTTCTCGCCCTGGGCGGCCAGGTACTCGACCAGTTCGTGGACGGTGTCGCTGCCGGAGCCCATCATGACCACTACGCGCTCGGCGTCAGGGGCACCGACATAGTCGAAGAGGTGATACTGGCGACCGGTCAGCTTGGCGAACTTGTCGAACTGGGCCTGCAGGATACCGGGGAGGGCGTCATAGAACTTGTTGACCGTCTCGCGCCCCTGGAAGTAGACGTCCGGGTTCTGGGCGGTGCCGCGCAGGACCGGATGGTCGGGCGACATGGAGCGGGCGCGGTGGGCACGCACCTGGTTGTCGTCGATCATGTGCCGCATGTCGTTGTGCGACAGGGCATGCACCTTCTGCACCTCATGGGAGGTACGGAAGCCGTCGAAGTAGTGAAGGAAGGGGACCCGGGACTCCAAGGTGGCGGCCTGCGCGATCAGGGCGAAGTCCATGACCTCCTGGACGTTGTTGGAGCAGAGCATCGCCCAGCCGGTGGAGCGGCAGGACATGACGTCGGAGTGGTCGCCGAAGATCGACAGCGCCTGGGCGGCGACGGCGCGCGCCGACACGTGGAAGACCGTCGGCGTCAGTTCGCCGGCGATCTTGAACATGTTGGGAATCATCAGCAGCAGCCCCTGGGAAGCGGTGAAGGTCGTGCACAGAGATCCCGCCTGCAGGGCGCCATGCACGGCGCCGGCGGCGCCACCTTCCGACTGCATCTCGACCACCTTGGGGACGGTCCCCCAGAGGTTCTTCTCCCCCATGGCGCTCTTCATGTCGGAAATCTCGCCCATGACTGAAGACGGGGTAATCGGATAGATGGCGATCACCTCATTGGTCGCATGCGCGACATGCGCCGCTGCGGTATTGCCATCGATACAGACCATTTCTTTAGACATTCTTTCCTCCTCTTGCCTGGTGTTTATTGGTGTTCCGTTATGGATTGTTCAGCCGGGCCGGCTGCCGGGATCAAATATCGCGGCGCCCTTCGACGGCGCGGTGCACCGTGGCCTCGTCGACGTATTCGAGTTCGCTGCCCATCGGGATGCCGAAGGCGAGACGGGTGATGCGGATCCCCAACGGCTGGATCAGCCGGGCCAGGTAAAGAGCGGTGGCATCGCCTTCGACGGTGAAGTTGGTCGCCACCAGCACTTCGCGAATCGCCCCATCTTTGAGCCGTTCCATCAGCGGGGCGATTTTGAGATCGTCGGGGCCGATGCCGTCGAGCGGCGACAGGGCCCCGTGCAACACATGGTAGCGGCCGCGGAAGGAGCGGCTGCGCTCCACGGCCAGCACGGCCTGCGGCTCCTCCACCACACAAAGCAAATCCTGATCTCTCACCGGGTCGGCACAGATGCCGCAGGGATCCTGTTCGGTGATGTGGAAGCAGATGGAACAGAACCGCGTATTGCGCTTCAGATCCAGAATGGCCGTGGCCAGCGCGCTGGCCGCGACATCGGGCTGCCGAAGCATAAAGAAGGCCAGCCGGGTCGCCGTCTTGGCGCCGATTCCCGGGAATTTGGCCAATTCAGCAACCAACCGCGTGAAGGACGGGATCAAGTCTAGCATGCAATTTTTCAGAAATTCAACACTTTATCGAGGTTAAAACAACATTTTAAGCTTACCAAACTTTTTTGATTTAGCTGAAAAACCAACCCAATCAATTGTTTAGCATAAATAAAAATTTTTCTTATTACTAAAATTCAGACGGGGCCACAGGGCCAGAGACTGCCAAACCCGCCAACTTTGCCTGGCCAACAACCGGGAACCGGCTACCAGCCCCGCCTTTGGTCGGCGGCTAGGTCAGGCCGGGTATGTTCATGCCGCCCGTTACCTTCGACATCTCTTCCTGGGCAAGCTGCTGGCTCTGCTTGAGGGCCTCGCTGACCGCCGCCACGACCAGATCCTGGAGCATCTCCACATCGTCGGGATCAACCGCTTTCGGGTCGATGGTCAGAGAGATCAGTTGCTGCTTGCCGCTGACCACCGCGGTGACCATGCCGCCACCGGCCGAAGCCTCGATACGCCGCGCCTCGAGTTCCTGCTGCAACTGTGCCATGCGCTTCTGCATCATCTGCGCCTGCTTCATGATGTTGCCCATACCGCCACGTCCAAGCATTGTCATCCTCCAAAGCTATCCTTATTGGTTTGTTCAAACAAATCCCTTGTCTATGGGGATTACCGTTTTGACCTCGCCACCGAAAATTTCCTGGACTGCCTTGAGGGCCGGATGATTCAGGGCATCCTCGCGCAGGCGGCGCTGGCGATCGCTTTCCTGTGCCTTGCGCTCCTCCACCAGTGATGGCGGGACGGTTGCTTCCTCGCTGTTGAGCGCCACCACGTGCAGCATCACCGGATGATCGAAGTAGAGTCGGGCGATGGCCTCCACCGCCTGGCGGTTGTCGGCATCCTGGAAATGGGCCAGATGGAAAGACCCTTCCGGATAGCCGACCTCCAAGGCCGGCGGCTCAAGGCGCAGAGGCCGGCCATGCTCGAGAATCGACCCGATCACTGGCCTGCTCTTCTTGACCTGTTCCACCAGCCCTTCCCAGCCCCGGCCGCTGGGCCGGGAAGCCGCCGGGGGTTCAGGCTTTTTTTGCGGAGGCTCGGTGGGCGGCGGCGCCGTTGACGATGGCGGCGCGGCGGCGCGGCCGGCAACGGGAGCCGCCACCGGCAACGGGCCGGCAGCAGCCAGTCGCCGCTCCAGGCTCTCCAGGCGGCCGATGAGCTTGGCCAGATCCTCCATTCGCGGCAGGTTGGCCAGCCGTATCAGGGCCATTTCCAGACTGAGCAGAGGGCAGGGGCTCCCCGCCAGCTCGCCCTGCAGCTTGAGCAGCAGCGTGACGATCCGCTGCAGCTCCTCGAGACTGGCCTCGCCGGCCAGCAGCTGCAGCTCCTGCAGTTC
>JBFYXI010000092.1:0-3593 GCA_041310635.1 Desulfuromonadaceae bacterium
GTTTTCGAAGGTGATGTCGTGCCGGGCCGGGTCGTGGCCGATGTCGCGGAAGTGCTGTTCGACCGCCGCGCCGATGGGGATGGTGCGCAAACTGACCCCGAGTTCCCCAGCCAGCGCTTCGGCGTTGCCACGAGTGCGGCCGGTGGTGCCGAAACCGGGCATGGTCACGGCGTTGATGGCGCCGCGCGGCAGGCCGAGCCGGTCGAACGCCTTGACCGTGACCAGCAGGGCCAGGGTCGAATCGAGCCCCCCGGAAAGGCCGAGCACCACCTGCTGGCTGCCGGTGTGGCGCAGGCGGGTCATCAGCCCGGTGGTCTGGATGGCGAAGATCTCCCGGCAGCGGGCCGCGCGCTCCTCGGGCCGCGTGGGCACAAACGGCGTACGAGGCAGCGGGCGGCGCAACTCCTCGACCGTTGCATCCCCCACCGCAATCGCCACCCGCCGATAGTCGCGCCGCGGCCGGCTGGCGGCAAAACTGCTCTGGCGCTGGCGCTCTCCGGCCAGTCGCTGGCAATCGAGATCAGCCAGCGCCGACATGGCCGCGAAGCTGAAGCGCTCGGACTCGGCCAGCACCTGTCCGTATTCGGCAATCAGGGAGTGTCCGGAGAAGACCAGGTCGGTGCTCGACTCCCCGGGGCCGGCCGAGGCGTAGAGATACCCGGCCAGACAGCGTCCCGACTGGGCCTCGACCAGGGCGCGGCGGTAGGCGCACTTGCCGAGGATTTCCGGACTGGCCGAGAGGTTGGCCAGCAGCGTTGCCCCGGCCACCGCAAGGTCGCCGCTCGGCGGGCTGGCCACCCAGGCATCCTCGCAGATCTCGACGCCAAGCACGCACTCTGGAAAATCGATGGCAGGGAAGAGCAGGTCGGTGCCGAAGGGCACCGGTCTGCCGCCAAGTTCGAGGTGGTCAGAAGTGGCCGCGGCCGCCGCGGCGAACCAGCGCTGTTCGTAGAACTCCTGGCTGTTGGGGAGGAAGGTTTTGGGGACGATGCCGCACACCTGGCCGCCGCTCAGCACCACGGCGGCATTGAAGAGCCGCCCCCCCTGGCGCAGCGGTGCGCCGACCACCAGGGTCATTTCGCAGCGGGCACTCGCCCGGGCCAGGCGCAGCACGGCGGCCTCGGCCTGTGCCAGCAGCAGGTGCTGGCCGAACAGGTCGCCGCAGCTGTAGCCGGTGACCGCCAGTTCGGGGAAGACCGCCAGACCCGCCCCCTGCGCGGCCGCCTGCTCTACCGCCGCCTCGATGGCAGCGGCATTGAAAGTGACGTCGGCAACTTTCAGTTCAGGGGAAACCACGGCCACCCGCAGCATCCCCAGGCTCCGCAACGCAACGGACACCCTGACCTCCTAGCTTTCAGGAATTCAAAAACACTACCATTCTAACGCAGAGGTGCGAAGATAAAAGAAAAAAGCTCAAGACACCGGCGATTTTACCGCCCGTTCGCGCAGCTGCGTCGTATATTTGCAGCGGAACTTCAGAGGCCGAACGCATTCGGGATATGGGAAATGGCCGGCTCGCCGCGGCCGACGATGACGGCGATCACGTCGAAGCGCGGCTGCATCTCGGGATAGCGGGCGGCGGCCAGATACCACTGGGCGGCGCGCAGGATCTGGCGCTGTTTATGGGCGCCGACCGCTTCGGCCGGGGTGCCGAAGGCCGCGCTGCGCCGGGTCTTGACCTCGACGAACAGCAGGTGGCAGCGGTCGCGGGCGAGCAGGTCGAGTTCGCCGAGCGGTGTGCGGTAGTTGCGGGCGAGGATCGCGTAGCCCCGCTGCTCGAGATGGCGGGCCGCCAGTTCCTCCCCCTGCCTGCCGAGGCTCAGCCGGGCCTGAGTCATGGATCCGCGCAGTACTCGCGCACCCCGCCGAAGCTGCGGCGATGGCAGGGGGAAGGGCCGAGGGTGGCAATGGCGTGGAGGTGGGCGGCGCTGCCGTAGCCCTTGTGGCCGGCAAAGCCGTAACCGGGATGCAGGCGGTCGAGGGCGACCATGATCCGGTCGCGTACCACCTTGGCGATCACCGAGGCGGCGGCGATGGACAGCGAGCAGGCATCGCCCTTGACCAGGGTCTGTTGCGGCAGAGAGAACGGCACCGGCACGTTGCCGTCAACGAGCAGGAAATCCGGGGGGACGTTGAGCCGGCCGACCGCGCGCTGCATGCTGCGCAGGGTCGCCTGCAGGATATTGATCGCGTCGATCTCCTCAGCTCTCGCCACGCCGACCCCCACCGCCAGGGCCTGGGCGCGGATCAGCGGGTAGAGCCGCTCACGGGCCTTGGCCGAGAGCCGCTTGGAATCGGTCAGGCCGGGGAGGTCGAACTGCTCGGGGAGGATCACCGCCGCCGCCACCACCGGCCCGGCCAGCGGCCCGCGCCCGGCTTCGTCGATCCCGGCCACGGCGCGGTAGCCGCGCACCCGCGCCTGGTGCTCGAAGTGCCATGCCGGCAGGGGCTGGTCAGCGAAGAGTTTCGGCTGGGCGGTCATGGCAGCCATTATGCCATTGAGTTGCCGGCCGATCAATTGACCTGTTTGCAAGGGGCGACCCGGCGGGCCAGTGCGCAGCGCCCGATCGAGCAAACTCTCCAGACGGGCGGTCGCTGCGCCGGCGGCGGAGGGCCGGCCCGTGCTGGTCGCGCCGCGCATCTCCCCGTCCAGGCCATCCGCCCCGGACTATCCCAGGAACTCAGCAATAGGGGAAGGGTCCTCCTTCTGCCTACACCAGGGCCACCTTGACCTGTTCTGCCGCCCTTTGCAGGGCCGTGTCGCGAGTGGCCAGAGGGACGCCTTCACGCATGGCCAGGTCGAGATAAGAGGCGTCGTAGGCAGAAAGACCGGTCTCGCGGGCCAGAGCCAGGATTTCGCCGGTGACACGGCCGGGGGTTTCCGGAAGGACGTGCAGGGGGAGGTCGCCCAGCAGGCGCAAAAAGTGAGTGCTGTCAGCCACACTCAGCCGACCGCGGCGCTCGGCCGCCACCAGCACGTTGGCGACTTCCAGCGGCCAGATCGCCGGCACCAGCGCTTCGTCCTCGGCCAGCCGCTCCAGCACGGCATCGGCATAACCGTCGCCGGCGTCGCGGAAGCACCAGCTCATCACCACCGAGTTATCAACGACGAAGCGCGTCACTTGCGCCCCTCTTCAAGCAGCTCCCGCAGCGGCACGTCGCCCAGGGCGTGGCTGCTGCGGAAGGCACGCACGGCGGCGATGGCGGTGCGCGGGGCGGGACGGACCGATGCGGCGGGGGGATGCAGGACGGCGACCGGGGTGCCGTGCCGGGTGATGGTGATCACTTCGCCGCCGGCGACCCGTTCGAGCAGCTTCGGCAGGTGGGTCTTCGCTTCGTAAACACCGACACTGGCCATCGGCACCTCCCCTTAAGACTAGTCTGAGACCAGTCTATATGAAGGTTGCCTTACGGTCAACCCCGCCCTACCACCGCCTGAGAACGGGGGAGCGGACACTTTACTTCCCCGCCCCCTGGCGACGTCACCAATGAAAAAGCCCCGGCACGGCCGGGGCTTTTGGAGCAACAGCAGGCGGGAAATTACCGCTTGCGCAACTCGCGGATACGGGCGGCCTTCCCTTGCAGCTTGCGTA
>JBFYXI010000097.1:0-2618 GCA_041310635.1 Desulfuromonadaceae bacterium
CAAAGGCCTTGGTCCCGCTGGCATCGGTGGGGTCCACGGCGATTTCGCCGCCGCCGCCGAAACCGAAGATCGTGCTGGGGAGTTGCTCGCTGGCACCCGGCACTTCGCGCTGGACCACCCCGGTTGCCACCTCCGCCAATTGCTCGGCAAAGCGGATGCGCACCGTGCGGGTCCGCTGGCGGACAGCATCGACGGCGTCCTGGTCAACCACCGTACGCACCAGCGGCGGTTCGCCGGCGAGGACGTAGCCGACCAGGCTGCCGCGCTCGACGTAGCGCCCGGGCAGATCCTCGGCACCGGGCAGCACGAACACGCCGTCCTTGGGACTGCGAATCGTCAGCAGGTCGACCATCTCGCGCAGCCTGGCCAGGGTGGCTTCGGCGTGATGGATCTCTTCAAGCAGGATGTTGACCTGCACGCGGTCCTTGGCCAGGGCCATGGCATAGCGAGTCTGCAGCTCCGCCAGACGCGCGGCGTAGACATCCCGCTGCGCGACCAGTTCCGGATTGCTGCAGAGCAGCAGCACGTCGCCCTCCCTGACCGGCTGCCCCGGCACCTCGGCAACTTCGTCGATGAACCCCTGGACGCCGGCCCGGACCAGGCTGTCCTCGCCGACCCAGACCACCCCTTCGGCGTTGGTCCAGCTCGGGAACGGCAGCAGGAAGAGGAGCAGCAGGGCCAGCGTGACCCCGCCGGCCGCCACCCCCACGGCCCGGCCGCGGATCGCGCGCAGGGCCGGGCTGAACAGCAGGAAGTGCAGCTTCTTGAGCAGCGGCCAGACGATCATGTTGAGGGCCGCCCAGACCGCCAGCACCACGCCGACCACGAAGAACTTGCCGGCGACGAACATGATGATCGCCGCGTAGACAAACAGCCGGTAGATGAAGGCGGCGATCGAGTAGCCGAACAGCCAGCCGCGTTCGCCGGGGGCGACGTAGGGCGGCTCGGTCTGCGCCATCCCCAGCAGGTAGCGCCTGGCCAGGTAGGCCAGGTACTGGTAGCTGCGCTGGGCCAAGTTGGGGATCTCCAGGTAGTCCATCAGCACGTAGTAGCCATCGTAGCGCAATAGCGGGTTGCCGTTGAACAGGACCGTAGAGAGGCTGCCGACCAGGACGATATTGAACGCCACCGAGCGCAGCAGCCCCGGTTCGAGGAGCACCCAGGCCTGCAGGGCCAGGGCGGCGATGAACAGCTCGACCATGATCCCGGCCCCGCCGGTCAGGGCGCGCTGCCACTTGCTGCGCAGGGCCGAAGCCGCCGAGGCCTCCACATAGGGGATCGGCATCAGCACCAGCAGCATGATCCCCATTTCGTGGCACTCGCCGCCGCAGTGCTTGACCGCATAGCCGTGCCCGATCTCGTGCAGTCCCTTGACCAATGGGTAGACCAGCCACAGGACCAGCAGGTTCTGGGCGGAGAAGACCCGGTCGACCACGTTGTTGGTCAACTCGTCCCAGTGCAGGCCGGCGGTCACCACTCCCCAGACCACCAGCACCAGCCAGAGCAGAAAGCTCCAGCGGCTGAACAGCGGACGGACATAGGGGAGGGTTTGGCTGAGGAAGCTTTCCGGATCCAAAAGGGGAAATTTCAGGAAGAGCGGGCTGCGCAGCTTGGCCAGCAGCTTGCTCTTCTCGATCCGCTCGCTGCGCTGCAGCAGTTCCACGGTATCCGGCGGCACGTCGCAGAGCAGGACGTCTGCCGCATGCAGCTGACCGAGCAGGCGGATCATCTCCCCCTGGCTCGGGGCGTCGTCGCCGAAACGCCGGTTGCCCTCCTCCCAGAGATCGTGGACCGTGCGCTGGCCGTCCATCAGGCCGATGAGTTCGTAGGCCACCGGAGAGAAGCGGAAATAGCGGCCGCTGGCATGATCCTGCAGGACATGCCAGCGTTCGCCGCGGTAGTAGTGGCGGTGGATCTCCCCCTGGCTGCGCAGGCGGGGCTTGAGTCGGGCAACCCGGTACCAGGAAGGGCTGAAGATGCTCTCGGTCATCCGCGCCTCCTTTGGCTCAGGGGGTCCATTTCCAGGCCCACAACCGGAGCCAGTCGATGATCGGGTGGGTCCAGATCCAGAGCAGATGGCGGCGGTCGGCCTCGACCTTGCCGTAGCCTTCCATGCCGGGGCGCAGCCGCTCGGACGGTTCCAGCAGGCTGGCCTCGACCCGGAAATAGTTGATCCCCTCGCGGGCGATCGATACCGGGGTGATTTTCTCGACGGTGAAGGGCAGATCCTGGTCGGGGAGAGCGTTGAGCACCAGGGTGCCGGGCTGTCCCACGGCGAGAGCGCCGATGTCGCGTTCGTCGACGTCGAGCATGACCCGGTAACTGTTCAGGGGCGCGACCTCGAAGAGCACGTCGCCGCGCGCCACCGGTGCCCCCAGTGACTGGCTGAGGTCGCCGCTGACCACTATGCCGTCGAAGGGGGCGGCGATGCGGGCCCGCTCCAGCTGCTGCTCGAGCAGACGCAGTTCGGCAGCCGCCTGGTTGGCCTGTTCCGAGAAGACTTTGGCGGCGGCGAGATCCCGCCCCGCCAGCGCCTTGTAATATTCGAGCTGGTGCTGCTCCTTGAGGCTGGCCCATTTGAGCCGCTCGAGGGCCAGATCCTTGTCGTTGAGGCGGGC
>JBFYXI010000144.1:0-3883 GCA_041310635.1 Desulfuromonadaceae bacterium
GTGAATTCCGGATCGGCGGACCCAGTCACACGCTCTCCAGCGAGGACGGTTCCGGGATCAAGGCCCTAGAAGTGGCGGTGCGCCAGCTGCAAAGCTTTGAGTTGGACCGGGCCCTGGTCGGCGCCGTCGATCTGGCCGGCGACCTGCGCGCCGTGCTCGGTCAGCATGCCGTGCGCCCGGTTTCGCGTTCCGGCAAGAGCACCCCCTTCGACAGTGCAGCGGACGGCGCCGTCATCGGTGAAGGGGCCTGTGCCGTGGTGCTCAAACGCCTGCAAGATGCCGAGCGCGATGGCGACCGCATCTACGCGGTGATTCGCGGTATCGGCAGCGCCAGCGGTGCTGCCGGGGACAATGCCTATCGGCAGGCACTGGTAAGAGCCTATGCCGATGCCGGCGTCGACCGCTCATCCATCAGTTTGATTGAAGCGGCTGCCGACGGTACCCCGGAGCATGACCGCCGGGAACTCGCCGCCCTGGCCGAATACTATGCCGCCGAAAAGCGTCCTGCCCGGTCATGCGCGATCAGAAGCATCAAGGGTGAGATCGGCCACAGTGGAGCGGCCTCCGGCCTGGCGTCACTGGTGAGTGCCTGTCTGGCCCTGCACCATGAGATCATTCCGGCGTGCCGGGGGCTCACAGAGCCGGTTCAGAATTTTGCCGAGAATTCTTGGCTTTACTTCCCCAGTACCTGTCGCTACTGGCTGCGCAACCGGGCTGACGGGCCACGCCGTGCCGGCGTCAGCGTTTGCAGCATCGATGGCTCCTGCAGCCACGTGGTTCTGGAGGGGCGGGACCAGGCTGAGCCTGATGCTGAGGCACCGCGCGCGGCCCCGCTTGGTGTGGGCGCTGAATTTCTCTTTACCGTATCCGGCGCATCGTCCCATGATCTTCTCAAGGAGCTGGAGGCATTTGAAGCGGCGTTCAGCTCCGCTGCGCCAGGCAGCCTGTATGCTTTGTCGGCAGACTGGTGCCAGCGCTCTGCCGCTGCAGAGAATACGCTGGCCATGGCCATGGTCGCCAGGGGTCCTGGTGAGCTGGCGGCGCTGATCTCTCTGGGGCGGGCGACCCTGAACAATGGCGGGATTGTCCCCGACACGACGCCCACGCTGCGGGACCGGCTGTTCTATTCGCCGCAGCCGCTCGGACCGGCCGGGAAAGTTGCCTTTGTCTTCCCCGGTTCCGGCAATCACTATGCCGGCATGGGGATGGAGCTGTTCAGCCGCTGGCCGGAGATCCTGCGCCGCCAGGACCGGGAGAATCTGCTGCTGCGCGCTCAGTTCCAGCCCGAGTTGTTCTGGAACGGTGCACCGGCCGCACGGCTCAACGATGACCTCCGCGCCGTCATCTTCGGCCAGGTGGCTATTGGCTGCGCCGTCAGCGACCTGGTGCGGCGCTTTGCCATACACCCCGCTGCTGTGATCGGCTACAGCCTCGGCGAATCTGCGGGACTCTTTGCCCTGCGGGCCTGGCGCGACCGCGACAGCATGTACACCCGCATGCAGGAGTCAACGCTGTTCACCCATGACCTGGCCGGCGAGTGCCGAGCGGCACGGCGGGCCTGGGGGCTGGCCGAAGGCTCCCCGGCAAACTGGAGCCTCGGCGTGGTCGAAGCTCCGGTACAGGCGGTCCGCCAGGCGTTGGCGGCGTTTCCCCGCGCCTACCTCCTGATCGTCAACACGCCGGACGAGTGCGTCATCGGTGGCGAGGCCGCGAGCGTTTCCCGGTTGGTGACCGCGCTCGGCTGCCGGTTCTTTCCGCTGCAAGGGGTCACCACCGTCCATTGCGCCGTGGCTGAACAGGTGGCCGCTCCGTATCACGACCTGCATCTTTACCCGACGGTCGCGGCAGACGGCGTTGTCTACTACAGTGGCGTCAAGGGGGGCGCCTACGCAGTCAACCGGGAAAGCGCCGCCGCGTCGATCCTTGGCCAGGCCGTGCACGGCTTCAACTATCCCGTGGTCATCGAGGCCGCCTATCGGGACGGGGTGAGGCTGTTCCTGGAGATGGGACCCGGCGCATCATGCAGCCGCATGATCGGCCGCATCCTCGGTGAACGTCCGCACCTGGCACGATCCGCGTGTCATGCCGGGGAGGATCCGGTATCGGCAACGTTGAAACTTGTGGCCAGTCTGATCGCTGAACGGGTCCCGGTCGATCTTGCCATGCTATTTGATGCAGCCCCGCCGGCGCCGGAGGATCTAAATACCTCCGCGTCGATCCGTGTCGCGCTCGGCGGAGTAGCCTTCCAGCCGCCTCGGCCGCCGGCGCGGCCAGTGCCGAGCCGGGCCACCGTACAGGCACTGCCGCCCGCGTCACAACAAGCTGCTGGTGCCGGGACGGTTGGCACCTTCCTGGAGGAACTGGCCCGGGCCCGGCAGTCTCATGCACAGGCCCACGCGGCGTTCCTCGCCGCCAGCGAAACCATCAGCCGGTCGATGGCGCAAGCGCTGGGGTTGGAAATGTCCCTGCGCCAGGCGCTGGGTGATAACCTCCCGGGCATGACCGTTCCCGCCCCCTCAACGGCTCCACCCGTGGCCTTCAACCGTCAGATGTGCCTGGAGTTTGCGCGCGGCTCGGTCGCGCGTATGCTTGGCAGCAGCTTTGCCGCAGTGGACAGTTTGCCTACGCGCGTCCGCTTGCCGGACGAGCCGCTCATGCTGGTGGATCGCATCCTGAGCGTCGAAGGGGATCCCTGCTCCATGACCCATGGCCGGGTGGTCACCGAACACGATATTCACCCGGATGCCTGGTATCTGGACGGCGGTCGAATCCCGACCTGCATCGCCGTGGAGGCGGGCCAGGCAGACTTGTTCCTGTCCGGCTATCTGGGGATCGACTTCGTCACCCGCGGCCTGGCAGTCTACCGCCTGCTGGATGCGGTGGTCACCTTTCACCGCGGGCTGCCCGGGCCGGGCGAGACCATCCATTATGATATCCGTATTGAACGGTTCTTCCGGCAGGGCGATACCTGGCTGTTCCGGTTTTTCTTCGAGGCCACGGTGGATGGTCAGCCCCTGCTGTCGATGCGTGACGGCTGCGCCGGCTTTTTCAGTCAGCATGAACTGGATGCCGGCAAAGGGATCGTGCGCCCGGCCGTTGATCTGCGCCCCACGAATGGCGTGCGCCCGGCCGGCTGGCAGGAGCTGGTGCCGATCTCACGGCAAGGGTATGACGCCGCACAACTCGACCGGCTCCGCGAGGGTGACCTCGCGGGCTGTTTCGGGCCGCTGTTTGCCGACTTGCCGCTGGCTCGCCCGTTGACCATTCCGGGCGGCAGGATGCGCTTGGTCCACCGCGTACTGGAAATCGATCCCGACGGCGGGCGCTGTGGCATTGGCAGCATCCTGGCCGAGGCGGACATTCACCCGGACGACTGGTTCATCACTTGCCATTTCGTCGATGACCGGGTCATGCCCGGCACCCTGATGTACGAGTGCTGCATGCATACGCTGCGCATCTATCTGCTGCGGCTGGGGTGGGTGGCGGAGTCAGGCGACTCCGTCTGGGAGCCGCTGCCGGGTGTGGCCAGCAAGCTCTGCTGTCGCGGACAGGTGCTGGAAACCACCAAAGTCGTTACCTACGAGGTGACGATCCGTGAAATCGGCTATCGTCCCGAACCATATGTCATCGTCGACGCCCTGATGCATGCCGACGGCAAGCCAATCGTCGAGATTACCAGCATGTCGGCCCGGTTGACCGGCACGACCAAAGAACATCTGGAAACTATGTGGGCCCGCCGCGCCGCGGCCTCTGCAGCTGGGGCAGGGGGTCGCAAGCCAGCCATCTATACGAAACAACAGATTCTGGCCTACAGTAATGGCAACCCTTCCGAGGGGTTCGGTGAGCCATACCGGGTTTTCGACAGCGGCCGCAAAATCGCCCG
>JBFYXI010000146.1:0-10733 GCA_041310635.1 Desulfuromonadaceae bacterium
ACCACCAAGGTCGAGAACTATCCCGGTTTCCCCGGGGGGATCGACGGCCCCGAGCTGATGATGCGCTTCCAGGAACACTGCCAGGAGTTCGGTTTGGAGACGCTGAGCGGCGAGGTCGCCGGGCTGCGAGACCTGGGCACGGTCAAGGAAGTCACCGTGGACGGCCAGCGGTTCCGTGCCCGCAGCGTCATCGTCACCACCGGCGCCGAACCGCGCAAGCTCGGCATCCCCAACGAGGCCGCCTTTACCGGCCGCGGCGTTTCCTACTGCGCCACCTGCGACGGCGCCTTCTTCCGCAACGTGCCGGTGGCGATTGCCGGCGGCGGCGATACCGCTGCCGAGGAAGCCCTGTTTCTGAGTCGCTTCGCCAGCAAGGTCTACCTGGTGCACCGCCGCGACCAGTTGCGCGCCACCAGGGTACTGCAAGAGCGGATTTTCGCCCACGAAAAGATCGAAACGGTGTGGGACAGCGTGATCAGCGAGGTGGTTGGCGACCAGTCCGGGGTCACCGGCCTGGTTCTGGCCGACCCGGAGGGCGGCAATCGGCGCACCCTCGAGGTCACCGGGCTGTTCGTGGCGATCGGCGTGGTTCCCAAGGCGCATTTTCTCGCCGGGATCCTCGACCTCGACGCGGAAGGGTATATCCTCACTGACGCCGAATGCCGCACCTCGATACCGGGGGTTTTCGCCGCCGGCGACGTGCGCAAGAAAATCCTCAAGCAGATCGCCACCGCCGTGGGGGACGGGGCCATAGCGGCGATCGTCGCTGAAAAGTACCTGGATGAGCTGGGCTGAGCGGTGATAATGAGTTTTGGGTTTTTGACGCGGAGACGCAGAGACAAGGAGGAAAAACCGGTTATAATTCTTTCGTTTTGATTTTCTCAGCGCCTCAGCGCCACTGCGTCAACGCTTGAATTCTGCAAGGCATTGCTACAATTTTTTTGCTATCGAGTGCCGGCGCCCTGCCGGCCTGTCATGACACAAGGAGGGAACCATGCTCGCCAAAGTACTGGCCGGGGCACCGCTCGGCATCGACGCCTATCCGGTGGAGGTGGAGGTCGAGGTCGACATCGCCCAGGGCCTCCCGCAGTTCGCCACCGTCGGGCTCCCCGAAGGGGCGGTCAAGGAAAGCAAGGACCCCATCAAATCGGCCATCAAGAACTCCGGCTACGACTTCCCCACCGCCGCATCACCATCAACCTGGCTCCCGCCGACATCCGCAAGGACGGCACTGCTTTCGACCTGCCGATGGCCATCGGCCTGCTCACCGCCACCGGCCTGATCGCCCCCGAGCAGTCCGGGCGCTACCTGTTCATGGGGGAACTGTCCCTCGATGGCCGGATCAAGCCGGTGCGCGGATTACTGGCCGTGGCTGCCGCCGCCCGGCGCTGGCCCGTCGAGGGGCTGGTCGTACCGGCCGCCAATGCCGAGGAAGGCGCCCTGGTCGACGCCCAGCCGGTTTACCCGGTGACCAGTCTTGGCGAGGTGGTCGACTTTCTCACCGCCCAGCGCCGGCTCGAGCCATGCAAGGTGGATGTCCCCGCCCTGTTTCAGGCGGCGGCCGGCGATGATGTCGATATCAACGAGGTGCACGGCCAGCAGCATGTCAAGCGCGCCCTGGAGGTCGCCGCCGCCGGTGGCCACAACCTGCTGATGGTCGGGCCGCCCGGCAGTGGCAAGACCATGCTTGCCCGGCGCCTGCCGACCATCCTCCCCCGGCCGTGCTTTGCCGAGGCCCTGGAGACCACCAAGATCCATTCCATCGCCGGGCTGATCCCCGCCGACCAGGCGCTGATCGCCCAGCGGGTGTTTCGCAGTCCGCATCACACCATCTCCGATGCCGGAATGATCGGCGGCGGCGCCCACCCGCGCCCCGGCGAGGTGTCGCTGGCCCATCACGGCGTGCTGTTTCTCGATGAGATAGGGTTCAAGAAAAATGTGCTGGAGATGCTGCGCCAGCCACTGGAGGACGGCCAGGTCTGTATCAGCCGCGCGGCGCAGAGTCTGACCTATCCCGCATCGTTCATGCTGGTGGCGGCGATGAACCCCTGCCCCTGCGGCTACTTCAGCGACCCCCAGCATCCGTGCAACTGTACGCCGCTGGCCATCCAGCGCTACCGGACCCGCCTCTCCGGGCCGCTTCTCGACCGGCTCGACCTGCAGGTCGCGGGGCCGCGCCTCGCTCATCGGGAACGGGCCGATCCCGACCACGGCGAAACCAGCGCCACGCTGCGGACACGGGTGGAAACCGCGCGCCAGCGGCAGCGCGAGCGCTTCCAGGGCGAGGGGGTGCACTGCAATGCGCGCATGCGCCCGCGTCACCTGCAGCGTTACTGCCGCCCCGACGCAGCCGGCGTGACCCTGCTCGAGCAGGTCACCGACCGGCTCGGCCTGTCGGCACGCAGCTACACCCGGATTTTGAAGGTGGCCCGCACCATTGCCGATCTGGCCGGCAGCGAGCAGATCACCATCGCCCACCTGGCCGAGGCGGTCCAGTACCGCAGCCTCGACCGGCGCCTGCCATAACCGGCACGGCAGCCAGCAGGCGCAGCCCTCAACCGCTGCGCACCAGGGCCAGAAACTCGGTATAGCTGGCGACCTGGCCGATGCGGCTGCGGACTTCATCGCTTTTGAAGACGGTAGCGATGTCGGCCAGCAGCTCAAGTTGCGTGCCGTCGTCTTGAATCGGGGTCAGCAGCAGAAAAATGAGCTGGGCCGGCCGGCCGTCAGGAGCATCGAAGTCAATCCCCTGTGGTGACAGCCCGACCGCCACCACCGGGCGCACCAGGCCACGCAGCCGGGCATGCGGCACCGCCAGGCCGTGACCGATTCCCGTGGCCATGATCTCCTCGCGGATCATGACCCCATCGACCACCTCGGCGGCTTCCAGACCGACCACCTCGGCGGCTACCTTGGCCAGTTCGGCCACCGCTTCCGGGCGGGAACGGGCCTTAAGAACATTGACGAAGGTGCGGGCACTGAGAAAATCACTGAAGCGGCGCGGCTTTTTCAAGCGCAGCACGCGCTGCATCAGCGGCCCGCTCATTAATGAGGTAACCAGTGCCATGACCACCAGGGCGACAAACAGCCGCTCGCCGATCAAGCCGTATTTGAACGCCAGCAAGCTGAGAATGATCTCCATGGCGCCACGGGCGTTCATGCCGAAACCGAGCGCCAGGGCTTCGCGGCGCGCCATTCCGCTGAATCGGCCGGCCAAGCCGCAGCCAATCACCTTGCCGAGAGTGGCTATCACCAGCACTGTCAGCACCAGCAGCGGATCGAACTCGTTGACAAAGTTGACTTTCAGGCCGATCCCGGCGAAGAACAGCGGCGCGAAGATAAAGGAAACGAACTGTTCGATAGTCGCCCGGGTGCGCTCGCGAAGATGCCGGGAGTCGCCGATGGCCACCCCTGCCAGAAAGGCTCCGAAGATTGCGTGGATGCCGATCCACTCGGTGAAGGCGGCGGCCACCAGGGCCAGCGACAGTGCAAAGCCGAGGACACCACCGGGCCAACTGGTATGGGCGTGGATCCACGGCAGGGCGCGATGGATCAGCCAGCGCGCCACCGTCAGCATGAACAGGGCGAAGGCCAGGGTCAGCCCGATCGTCTGCGCGATGCTCAGGTTGTGAGCAGGGTTGGTACCGAGCATACCGAGGATCACGGCGAAGATGATCCAGCCGACCAGGTCGTTGAAAACGGCTGCGGCCACCACCAGCATTCCCAGGTCGCTGCGGTAGAGATTCAGGTCCATCAGCGTCTTGGCGATCACCGGCAGGGCCGAAATCGACAGGGCCGTGGCCATGAACAGGGCGAACAGCAGAGGGTCGGCACCGGCTTCGATACCCATCAGCTGCGGCAGGAACCAAGCAGCGCCGAAGCCGACGGCAAAGGGAACCACGACGCCGGCTACACCGACGTTGATGGCCAGCTTGCCCTGCCGCCAGATCGTCGACAGATCGACTTCCAGACCGGCCACCAGTAAAAACAAGGTGATGGCCAGAGTCATCAGCCCGTCGATCGCCAGAGCGCCGCCGCCGGTTTTTGGAAAGAGGAAGGTGCTCCACACCGGCGCCAACGCACCGAACACAGTCGGACCCAGCAGTATACCGGCCAGGATTTCGCCGAGCACCGCCGGCTGATTGAAACGGCGGGCGATCTCACCGAACAGCCGGGCGCTGGCCAGCAGCAACCCGAGGGCGAGAAACAAGGCGGTAGTTTCGGAATGGGTCAAGGTCTGCATGGGGTTCCTATCGGTGTAGCCGGAAAAATAGCCGATTACGGCTACCTTTGCCAGAGGAAACCAGTTACCGCACAGCCCAAGTCAAGAGCCGCGATGCCTTCGGCCTGCACCAACGAACGCCGCAAGGAAGCACGGACGCTGTCGGAAAAGTCAAACAAAACGGGGGCGCCCTTGCCGGCGCCCCCCGTTTGCTTTCCGTCAGGCACTGAACAGCGTCAGCGCCCCCAAGCCTTGAGCCGCTCCTTCGCCATCTTCGCCTCCTCGGACAGCGGGAAGCGGTCAATCACCTTTTGCATCACCAGCCGGGCGCTCTTGCGATCCTTGAGAGCATCGAAAGCCAGCGCCTGCTTGAAGAGCGCCGAGGCGACTTTCGGATTATCACCGAATTTCTGGACGACCTCCTCGAATTGCAGGATCGACTGGTCAAAGGCCTTCTCGGCATAGTAAGTCTCGCCGATCCAGTAGGCGGCATTGACCGCATGCGGGTTGTCCGGATAACGCTTGAGAAAGGTGCTCATCAACCCGCGGCCCGCGGCAAATTCCTGCTTGTCGCGGATGCTCTGCAGGGCCTTCTCGTAAAGCTCGTCGGCGCTTTCCCCTCCCGGGACCACCGCCTGGGCTTCTGCGGCGCTCTGCTCGAGACGAGCGACACGCTGGCCGAGATCCGCCAGCTGCAGCGAGAATTCGTCGCGCAGCAGGGTCAGATCCTGGCGCACAGCAGCGTTGGACCGGCCGAAGTCGTCGAAGCGCCCCTGCACGCCCTGGATATCGACTCCAAGCCCATCGATCCGGGCCTGTTGTTCGGCCTGGTTGCGTGTCAGGCCCTCCAGCCGGGACTTGACGCCGCCGGCGGTTTCTTCCTGCACCCCCCTGAGGTTACGCTCCACCCCATCGAGCCGCCGGTTCAGTTCCATGACGTCGCGCTGCATCTGCAGATCGCGTTCAGTGACCAGACAACCGGTCAAAAGCAGGGTCGTTGCCAGGAGCGTGAGAAGTCGCGACCTTTGCATGGGATCTCCCCGGTGAAAGCCGGGGCCGCGCCGTAGCGCGGCCCCGATGGATTAGCGTTAGCGTACGGCCTTGAACTCGGCACGGCGATTTTTGGCCCAGGCCGCCTCGTTGGCTTCAGGCACCAGCGGCAGTTCCTCGCCGTAAGAGATGATCGACAGTCGCTCGCTGGCGAGGCCAAGGGAGACCAGGTAATTCCTGGCCGCGACGGCACGGCGCTCGCCGAGGGCCAGGTTGTACTCGTCGGAACCGCGCTCGTCGCAGTGCCCTTCGATGATCACTTTGAGAGCGGGATTTTTCCGCATGAACACCGCATTCTGTTCCAGCGTGATCCGGGCGCGTTCATCGAGGGTGAACTCATTGTAGGCAAAATGGACCCGTTCCAGGCCGGCGACCGTTTCATGGATGGCGACCGGACCGCTTTCCACCCGCTGGCTCTCGACAGAGGGCACCGCCGGCTGCTGGCTGACATCGGTGGTCGGCATCGGTGCCGGGGCTGCCGGCGCCGGAGTCGTCTCCGTAACGGTCTTGCTGGCACACCCGGCGACGGTGACCAGAATCGCCAACAGCAGGGCGGCGGCAAGCAGTTGCAAGGTTTTCATGGTATGACCTCCTATGGTCAGGGTTTGTCCTCTTGGCGAGAACGTGAGAGCGCTGGAAAACCAGCGTTTATTATAACGACCGGGACAAAAATGACAACCTGATCACCAGACGCTCGACCAGGCGGGATGACTGGCATCGACTCCTGGCGGGGTCAGCCGGCGGCTGCCGGTACCATCGGCGCGGATGACATACAGGGCCTTCTTGCCGCCGGCATCCGAGGAATAAACCAGGAAGCGGCCGTCCGGGCTCCAGCGCGGATGTTCGAGGTTGCCGGGACCGAAGGTCAGCCGGCGCTCGTCGCTGCCGTCGGGGCGTATCGTGTAGATATCGAAGCGCCCCTTCTCCTGACGGGTAAAAGCGATGCGTTCCCCGGTGGGGCTCCAGGCCGGTGTCGCGTCGTACTTGCCATTGGCAGTCAGGCGGCGGGACGCACCGCTGTTCAGGTCGACGATGAAGATCTGCGGCGCGCCGAGCCGGCTAGAAACAATGGCCAGTTGCCGGCCGTCGGGGCTCCAGCTCGGATCGACGTCGATGCCGAAGCTGCTGGTCAGACGTTTGCGCAAGGCACCATCCCGGCCGAGCAGATAGATCTCCGGGTCGCCATCGCGGGAGAGTGTCGCCGCCAGGGCACTGTTGTCCGGGGCGTAGCGGCCGGCGATATTCAGCCCCGGGTGGGAGGAGACCCGCGCCTCCTGGCCGGTGAAGATCTCCTTGCGGTACAGATCAGGGTTCCCCGCCCGGTAGGAGGTGAACAGCAGTTCCTTGCCGGTGGGGGAAAAATCGGGGTTGAGCACCAGCGACCGGTGGTTGGTCAGGCGGATGGCGCCGTGGCCGTCGACATCCATCAGCCACAACTCCTTGTGCCCGCTGCGGCTCGAGATGAAGGCAATGCGCGCATCGAAAGGCCCTGCGACCCCGGTGAGCTCCTTGAGGATCAGGTCGGCGAAGGCATGGGCGATGCGGCGTACGTCCGCGACGCGGCCGACGAAACGGCGGCCGGTCAGGAGGCGGCGGTTGGGCACGTCGAAGAGGCGCCCCTCGACCGTGAGCTGATCGCCCTGGACGCTGTAGGTTCCCTTGATCAGCACCTCCACGCCCAGCAGCCGCCACTGGGAAAAATCCACCTGGGTGCTGAACAGGCCGACCTGGACGGCATCGCTGAGAAAGGCGGCCGGATCGACAAACCGGAAGATTCCGGCCAGGTCGAGGTCGGCGGCGAGGACGGCATGCAGCTCCTCGGCCACCGCCGGTGCCGGTGCGCCACCCTGGGGGAGGAAGCGGGTCAGGGCCAGGGGGAGGGTCTGCTGCCCCGGCGCGGTGATTTCTATATCGGCGGCCCTGGCTGCCATTGCCCAGCTGGCGGCGAGCAAAAGGAGCAGGAACAGGGGGCGCAGCCGCCTCATCGCCACACCTCTGCCTTGGTTTTCAGCTCTTTCAGGTTAAAGATCACGCGGACATTCTCCAGGCGCACCGGTAAAGGGTTCGGCAGCTGCTGCGATTTGACCAGGGCGCGCTTGATCGATTCATCGAACTGCGGATCGCCGGACGGCTTCTCGAAGCGGAAGCTCTCCAGCCTGCCATTCTTGCTGTAGGTGATCCAGACCCAGGCCTCGATCTTCGCCATTTTCGCCGGATCGGCCAGCGAGTAGGGAGACAGGGCCCAGTTCTGCTGGATGGCTGCCTGCACGTAAGCCTGCGGATCTACCCCGGCCTCTCTCCCCCTGGCGTCGGGAAGGCCCACCGGGACATCCATCGGCACCGCCTGCGCCTGGCGCAGAGCGGCCATCCGCTCCTGCAGGGCGACTTCATCGCGCCGCCGCTGCAGCGCCTCCTGCAGATGGCGGTCGGAATCCTTGACCGGCGCACGAGTCGCCGGAGTGGCCTTGCTCGGCGCGGTGGTTTTCGCCGGGGCTTTCTCGGCGGCGGCGACCGGGGCCGGGGCGGGCGGGGCCGGTTGCGCCATGCGCGGCTCGGGACGGCCGGCCTGGGGATCGAGGACCGGTTTGTGCATCAGGTCGACGTAGTAGACCGGCGGCTTGTCGCCCCGCGGGGAACTGCCCAGCCAGCCGCCGATAACTCCGAACAGCAGCAGGGCATGCAGCAACAGCGAAACCAGGTAGGCGACCAGCAGGCGCCCGGTCAGCGGGTCGCCGTGCACCGCCGAGCGCGGAGACAGCCGGGAGGTTTCGCTCATCGGCCCTTCTGGTTGTCAGGTTCCTGGGCAACCATCCCCAGCTTGGTAACCCCCGCCTGGCGGATTGCCGCCATCACCTGCACCACCCGCCCGTAGGCGACGGCCCGGTCGGCCTCCAGATAGACGGTCTGCTCGGGACGGCCGGCAAGAACCTGCCGCAGGACCGGGGCCAGCTGCTCCGGGGTCTCGAGCTGGTGGCGCTCCACCCTGATCCTGCCGTCGCGGGTCACCGTCACCACCAAAGGTTCCTTGGCAGCCTCGAGATTCGGGGCGTTTTCGACTTCCGGCAGAGCGACGTCGACCCCTTTTTCGAGCATCGGCGCGGTGACCATGAAGATGATCAGCAGCACCAGCATGACATCGACAAAGGGGGTGACGTTGATCTGCGCCAGCAGCGAGCGCCGGCGGGTTTCGCGCTGGCCGACTTCCATGACCGGCTCCTAGCGGCTCCGCGGCAGGCGTTGCACGACGTTGAGCATCTCCTGGCAGAAGTTGTCCATCTCGCCGATCAGCACGTTGACCTTGTTGAGGAAGTGATTGTAGGCGATCACCGCCGGGATTGCCGCCACCAGGCCGATGGCGGTGGCGACCAACGCCTCGGAGATGCCGGGGGCGACCACCGCCAGAGAGGCCGAACCGGATTTGCCGATGCCGTGAAAGGCGTCCATGATCCCCCAGACGGTGCCGAACAGCCCGATGAAGGGCGCCGCCGAACCGGTGGTGGCGAGAAAGGCCAGATACTTTTCCAGGCGATGGGTTTCGGAGGTGGTGGCCCGGCGCAGGACGCGCGCCACCCGCTCCTGTTCACCGAGATCGGCATCCAGCCCATCGTCCGCACCCTCGCCGGAGCGCCGGCTCTGCAGCAACTCCTGATGGACATCGCGGAACAGGACCGCCAGCGGAGTGTGGCGGAAGTCCGCCAGCCCCTGGCTGATCGCATCAAACCGGCGCTTCGCCCAGAAGAAATCGAGAAACCTGGCGGAATCGCGGATCGCCCGGTGAATCACCACGGACTTGTAGATGATGATGGCCCAGGAGGTCACCGAAAAATAGGCCAGGATCACCAGGACCAGCTTCACCACCAGCCCTGCGTTGGTAATCAGTTCCACACCATGGCTCCTTGCAAAACGGTTGTCGGCAGCGGGGTGATTATCGACCAGCAGCCAAAGGGGAGTCAACCGCATCCGGACGGTAACAGCGTGCCGAGATGCGCACGTGCGTGCTGCGCAGTCAGGCACTCCGGGGTGCGCAATACCAGCCGGGACAGCGAAGTCAGATCGTCCAGGTCCTCCCAGTCGCCGACCGTTACCAGGCGCAGGCCACTTTCCGCCGCCCGCTGCCGCGTGGTCGCCATGACCTCGGCCGTGCTCCAGGGGATGCCGGCGAACAGCCCGGGCACCGGGCGGCGCAGGGCCAGCAGGGCGTAACCGCCATCCCGGCAGGCAATGGCCGCGACGTCGGCGCTCGCCAGGGCGGCAAAGGCATCCTCAATCAACGCCAGCGGCAGATCGGGGCTGTCGCTGCCCGCCAGCGCCACCGGCCCGCCACCGGCGGCAAACAGCGCCGCTGTGACCCGCGCCAGGCGGGCACCGAGATCGCCCTGCCCCTGGGGCAGCCTCGGCAGACCGGGGAAGGCCCGGCGAAACCATGACTGCCGGCCGGCACAGCAAAGTACCAGGACGGCAGGGCCGGCGGCAAAGCGCGATACCGTTTCCTGCAGGGCAGTCCGGTAGAGCAGGCGGGCTTGCCCGGGACTCAACGGCGGGGTAAGACGGGTCTTGACTTTCCCGGCAACCGGCTGCCTGGCAAACACCCCGAGGACCGGGCCACGCAAGAGAAGTGGTTGTCCAAGCTGACAGTTATCCACCTTGTCCACAGGGTTTTCCACGTTGGGGACGAAGGTCGCGTTCGACCAGGGCATAGGCCGAGTGGTTGTGTATCGACTCGAAGTTCTCGCACTCGACCCGGAACCAGGTAATCTCCGGGCGGGCGCTGAGCGCTTCCGTGACCGCGCGGACCACGTCTTCGACGAACCGCGGGTTGTCGTAGGCCTGCTCCGTCAAAGCCTTCTCGTCATCACGTTTGAGCAGGGCGAAAACCGGCGCGCTGCCACAGATCTCGACCAGGCTGATCAGCTCTTCCAGCCAGATGTGCTCGGTATAGCGAATTTCCACCGTGACCGCGCTGCGCTGGTTATGGGCACCGCGGGCGCTGATCTCCCGGGAACAGGGGCACAAGGAGGTGACCGGCACGGTGACGCCGAGCACGAAATCGTACTCCGCGCCGAGGCTGGCCGCCATCCGGCACTGGTATTCCATCAGGCTGCGCGCCCCGGAGACCGGTGCGGCCTTTTCGATGAAATAAGGGAATTCCAGCTCGAGGTGAGCACAGCTCGCTTCGAGGTGTTCCTTCATGTCGCGCACGATCTGGTCCATGCGCTCGACGCTGATTTCACCGTGGTGCTGGTTGAGGATTTCGATGAAGCGGCTCATGTGGGTTCCCTTGAAGTGGTGGGGGAGATCCACGTACATGTTGATGCGCGCCACCGTCTGCTGACTGACCTTGCTGCGGTCGAGGACCACGATCGGGTAGCGGATATCCTTGACGCCGACCTTGTCGATGGCGATGTTGCGCTCATCACGAGTTTTTTGCATGTCCGGCATGGGAGAGGGGGGGGCGGCGCTG
>JBFYXI010000159.1:0-4676 GCA_041310635.1 Desulfuromonadaceae bacterium
AAGGCAAAACGCCATGCCACCGGGGACGTCATCGCGCCAGTGCAAAGCCAAGCCGGCGTGACCAATTTTCGCTATGGGACCGGAAAACAGGATTGGTGGAAAGGGGCTCAATTCGCCGATAGTGCCTTCTGGCTGCACGCTTGACCGGTACCGACCGGACAGCTTGGCTCATACGCCTGGCCGCGTGAGGATGCTACCCGCCATCCACTTTCGGTTAGTCTTTTCAACGGCGCCCTGCGGTAAATCTCGCAGCACGACCGGCGTCAATGCCATGTCTTCCACCTCAATCAGCCGATCGAGCAGAGCGGTTGCGGGCCGGTTGCCGGCGCGCAGCCAATTTCTTGGGAAACCTGGTTGCTGGGGCTGGGGGAAGCCGCAGAGCAGCACATAACCAACTGAAAGATAGCGATATGCAGTTGCTTCATAATACCGGGCGTTATGAGCTGACGCCGACAACGGTCTGCGTACCGTGAAAGACATGCGCGCGGTGCCACGCCAGAAACGCGCGATGCGGATCGACGAGTCGATGGACCCAAAGCGTCCGATCGAGCCCCAGGATCGACCTTGATGCGGGGTCGAGCAGGTCCGAGACGGTGACCAGGCCGGCGTCGTCGATAGTCATGAATCCGCGGTCGAAGGCCGCGTCGAGCTGAGGGGCCAGCAGCAGGCCATTGAACACGTCCAGCCGTTCGGCATCGCTGTCGCAGTCCGCCCAGGGCTTGATGTGACTCGCGCGCAGCAACTTCGGCACGGCGAGTCCGGTGACCGCGCAGGCGCCGTCCCAGTAGTCGAGCAGGCCGTTGCGGAACAGGTCCTGACCCACCCGCTGCACGACCAGTCGCTCCGCCTCCGTCGTCCTCGGGAGCGACGCCGTCCGCTGGAGGAAGACCTGCAACGGCGCATCCGGAAGGGCACGCGACAGTTGAAAGGCGCGCCGGATCAGGCGGTGGAGCGACGCCACGTCGCTTAGGGCCAGCGCCGTGCAGGCCCCCGGCGGCAGCGGATTCGTCCAGGGCGCTCCGAGGTTGGGCAGTGCCTCGCAGACCTCCCGGCGAGAGAGGGCAACCCCGTAAAGCGAAACGTCCAGGACGCGGAGCCAGATGCGGAGGCTCGTCTGACTGCTGGCGAAGGCGATCCAGGCCCCGTCGTGCATCCCCTCCAGGTCGAAGCCGTTGTCCATGGCTGCCTTTTCCAGCAGCGTGAGCCAGATCGGCGCAGGGATCATGCCCGCCCCGCCCCCAACGTCTTGCGCAGCCACCCCACTCGGATGCTCACGAACTCGGGCAGCGGATGGTTCCCGAAATGCTTGGCGGCGATCACCTTGCGCTCGGACCGGGATGCCATCCTGTTCTCGAATCGGCGCTTCAGTCGGGTGCGTTCGCTGTCGATGGCAGCGGCACGCGCGGCGATCAGGGCCGGATGATTCAGATTGAGGATGCCGTTGTCCTTCGGCACCCTATCGTGTGGGACACCGATGGCGAACACCAGCGCCTTGCGTTGGGCTGCGTCCAGCGGCGCATCCAACCGGACGTACATCTCCCCGAGGCTGGTGAAGCCCACACAATGCTCGTATTGGTGTTCCACCGGCCAGGGCAGATCGGGATCCCCCTCGGCCGCCCGGAGCGGACTCTCCTGCTTGCGGCAGTCGCAGGTCGCTGGATTTGGGCAGGAGAGGTAAATATTCCGCCAGTGAAGCGCGAGTTTGGGGTTCTGGCCGAGGGGCCGCCAGTGGTCGATGCGGGGCGGCGGCTGGCCCTCGACAACCCGGCGCTCGCAATAGACACATAAGGCGCCCTGTTCGAGATACAGAACTGCCCGCAACTTGGCCTTCTCCAGGCTGTTGAAGGTTGAGCGGGCGAGGCCCGAGGGGTCCGCCGCCGCGGGCAGTATAGCCAGGAAGTCGCGCTCGGCCTTCTGCAAGGGCCGAGATTGCTGCCCATCCGGGGAGACGTCCCTGGGCGGCCGTGCCTTTCTGATCCCCCGCATCAGTCCTCCCAGTCCATCATCCCCCGCGCGCGGATCAGCGCGGGGTCGAGGTCTCCCCACTTGTCCAGGAGTTCAGCGAACAGGGCCTCGGCTTGTTCCTGCGCCCCCTGGTCGATGGCGTCATGGAGGGCACGCAACTTCCCCTGGCCATCGGCGTCGCGGTCGTCGGTCCCCATCGACTCGCGAAGGATGGCGTTGCTGTCCCGGCCCTCGACGAACACGCCATGCTCTTGGATTTTCCCGCCAATCAAGTGGCGGACCTGGCGGTTTTCCGCGCTGCTGAGCACCTGCGGCGAGTGCGTGGTAACGATGAGTTGGAGCCGGGGGAAGACCGTCCTCAGGCCGTCCAGCACCACCCGCTGCCAGCGCGGGTGCAGGTGCAGGTCGATCTCGTCGATCAGGACGATGCCCTCCACCAGCGCGGGTGCCTCGCCGCCGTCCTGCTCGTTGAGCATGACCGCGCGGCGGGCGATGTCGGCAACCAGTGCGAGGTAGATGTGAAAGCCATCGGACAGTTCCTGCCAGGGGGCGACCTCGCCAGTCTCGAACCGAACGACGGGGCTGCGCTCCCGGGGGTCATACCAGGCCCGCTCTAAGCCCGGGGTGGCCATGGCGAGGGTATCCATCACGGCCGACGCGAGGAAGCGCTCGGCCTCCCCTTCCTGGCGGCGCACCGTGTCGGCGAGGATCTCCTCAAGCAGCCAGGTGAGCAGGGCCGAGTCGTCCTGGGCGGCGTTCAAGCTGCCCGCGTAGCCCTCCCAGCGGTCGGGCCTGCTCGGGGTGGGCTTGGTGGACGCCTTGCCCCGGCCCATGCGGTCCACCCCGTAGCAGGCGAGTAACGGCCAGCGTGCGCCGGGCACCCGCACCTGTTCCATCGCGTCGAGTACCGGCCGGTGATCGGTGGATTTGCGGTTCGAGGCGGGGTTCACCGAGCTCGACCAGGAGACGCCCGCCTGCGTACCGACATCGGCGGTCCATGCCAGGGTGCAGGGCCCGGCCGGTTCGCGCCGGCCGCGCTCGTCCAGCGTGATCAGGCGCGGGTCACGCCGCGGATCGAGCTTGAGACCGCGTGGCGTGCCGGATTGGAAGGCCGTCAGCCCGACCGCGAGCGCCGTCAGCACCGCGGTCTTGCCGCCGCCGTTCTCGGCGAACAGAACCGTCAGGTCGGGTTCGAGCGTCAGGTCGAGCGTCTCGAAGCAGCGGTACTGCGCCAGGTGGAGTTGGGTGAAGCGGAACATGGTCACTCCGCCCGCCGCCGCGGGTCCAGGGGCGAATCGTGGGGCCGCGGCTGGCGGTGGCCTCGGACCGTTCGTTGAGGTGGGGCGTCTGCCCCAGGACCCCCTGACCCTTGGCCATCTCGTGGTGCCCCAGGTTGCGCGGCCAGGCGCGACCCTGTCATCGGGTGACAGGCGGGTCGGCTGATCGATTGGCGCCGGTCCACCTGATCGCCTAGCCGGCGTGGAGCCGCTCGTGAATCCATCTGGATACCAGGGCCGTTTCGGGGGTGTGTTCTTGGCGCGCCCTGGCGCGCAGTGCAGCCAGGTCCGCGGCGGGGAGACTGACCGACAACCGTTCCGCGCGTTGAAACACCGGCTCGGTCACCTCGACGAGAGCGTCATCGAAATCGGTGAGGTCATGCGACTGCCAGAACTCCGCCAATGCGGTGATGGAGTCCGTCTCGGGTAGCTTGTTCATCTTCTTTGCCATTGTTGATAGGGTTGCCGTTCGCGCTCGGTCATGGATCTGGCCGTCACCGGGTACCCCTTCCCATCCGGGAACGGGAGCAGGATGCACAACAGGTGGCGACCCGCAAGGGTTTGTCCGAGCACATGATAGACAGGGTGCGGGCCCTCGGATCGCGATCGCAACACCAAGGGGGGCCGAAACAGACCTCCACGAACTCTCCTCGGGGGTGACATCATGCCGCGCCATGTGATCGACGCGGTCGGCAGGCCAAAGGATTTCCGAGATCATCATGGACTTGCCGCCCGCCGCGGCGGGCCCAGGGGCGAGACGTAGGGCCGGCCGGTGGCGGCGGCGTGCGCCAGGGCGTCGTAACACTCCAGCACCACACGGCGGGTGCGAAACTCGCCGTGGCTGCGGGTCTCGGCACGGTCCAGTACGTCAAAGGTGCCGAAGATGTAGTCGGCGTCATCGCGGGACACGCCGTAGAGATGGAAGAAGGCGGCGTCGAGCTCGCACCGGAGCCGGAAGCGGCGGTCGGGGTCCCAGATGTATGGAGGGCCATCGTCGCCGCAGTCGCGTGCGAAGGGTTGGAGGTCCCAGGCGGTGTAGGTCAGTTCGAGAATAATCGGCAACATCCAGACGCGGAACGATGTTCCAAGATGCCAGGCGGCGTCGGTAGCGTAAGCTGACGGACCGAGAACTGGAAGCTGCCGAATGATATGGAAGCTGGCATTTGTACCGCCGATCTTCTGTCGCGCAGCGTAATCAAATACAAACGCCGTGAGGTTGCCATACATGCACGCGACTGTGTGGGCGACGGCACCCGAAAGGAGAAGGAACTCAGAATCTCCCACTCCCGCAATCGGCATGACCGACGTGATCAGCGTTCTTCGATCAGTACTTCGGCAGATTCGGCGCCACCCGATTAGCCACTGTCGATCCCAGCGTCCTTCGAGTCGTTCTCCAGCCTCGCCCTGCTCAACCCAATAGTGCGGCAATGTGGT
>JBFYXI010000238.1:0-4740 GCA_041310635.1 Desulfuromonadaceae bacterium
CGCGAGACAACCCCGACGGCGAGTACCACGACTTCCACTCGCGGATCATCACTACCCTGCACCATTTCGCCGCCACTCTGCAGCGCGACGACTACCTTGCGTTCCGCGCCCTAATCGAGGGGCGCGGCCAGCGGTTCGTGCGCGACTTTTTTACCTGGAACAGCCCACGGCCGCCGATCCCCCTGGCTGAGGTGGAACCGGTCGAGGCGATCACCCGCCGCTTCGATTCGGCGGCCATGTCCCTCGGCTCGATCTCTCCCGAAGCCCACCAGGCGCTGGCAGAGGCGATGCACATCCTCGGCGGGTGCTCCAACAGCGGCGAGGGGGGAGAGGATCCGGCGCGCCTCAAGAGCGTGTGCAACAGCAAGATCAAGCAGGTCGCTTCCGGGCGCTTCGGCGTCACCCCGGCCTATCTGCGCAGCGCCGAGGAGATCCAGATCAAGATCGCCCAGGGGGCCAAGCCCGGCGAGGGCGGTCAGCTTCCCGGCGAGAAGGTTTCGCCGCTGATCGCCACGCTGCGCTTCACCGTCCCCGGGGTAACCCTGATTTCGCCGCCGCCGCATCACGACATCTACTCCATCGAGGACCTGGCCCAACTGATCTTCGATCTCAAGCAGGTCAACCCCGCGGCGCGGGTCTCGGTCAAACTGGTCTCCACCGCCGGAGTCGGCACCATCGCCGCCGGAGTGGCCAAGTGCTACGCCGACCGCATCGTCATTTCCGGCTGTGAAGGGGGCACCGGCGCGGCGCCGCAGAGTTCGATCCGCTACGCCGGCAACCCCTGGGAGCTTGGCCTGGCCGAGGTCCACCAGAGCCTCAAGGGCAACCACCTGCGCGAACTGGTGGAACTGCAGACCGACGGCGGCTTGAAGATCGGCACCGATGTGGTCAAGGCGGCCATGCTCGGGGCCGAGCACTACGGCTTCGGCACCACCTTGCTGGTCATGCTCGGCTGCAAGCTGCTGCGCGTCTGTCACCTCAACCGCTGCACGGTCGGCGTCGCCACCCAGGACCCGGCGCTGCGCGCCCACTATGTCGGCACGGTGGAGAAGGTGGTCGCCTACCTGCGCAACGTCGCCGAGGATGTCCGCGAGATCCTCGCCCAACTCGGCTGCCGCAGCCTCGACGAGGTGATCGGTCGCTCCGACCTGCTCCAGGTCATCGATGCCGCCGCGGCCGCACCCTTCGACTTCTCGGCGGTCCTGCACCGGGTCGAGGGGCCGGACCGCTGCCGCCGGCGCAACGACCCCTTCGACCGCAACCCCTTCGAGAAGGCGCTCCTCGACGAGGTCATGCCGGTGATTCGCAACCCCCAGGAAGAGATCGTCATCGAGCGCGAGATCCGCAACGTCAACCGCTCGGTGGGGGCGCTGATCAGCGGCGAGATCGCCCGCTATTACGGTGACGCCGGCCTCCCCAAGGAGGCGATCACCCTCAAGCTCACCGGGGTGGCCGGCCAATCCCTCGGCGCCTTCCTGGCCCACGGCGTCAGCATCTTCCTGCACGGCGTCGCCAATGACTATGTCGGCAAGGGGATGAACGCCGGGCGGATCATCGTCACTCCGCAGATCTACCGCGAGGGGCTGGCGGCGATCGGCAACACCTGCCTGTACGGCGCGACCGGAGGCAAGCTGTTCGCCGCCGGGATCGCCGGCGAGCGCTTCGCGGTGCGTAACTCCGGGGCTCTGGCGGTGGTGGAGGGAACCGGCGACCATGCCTGCGAGTACATGACCGGCGGCACCGTGGTGATCCTCGGCGAAACCGGCATCAACTTCGGTGCCGGCATGACCGGCGGCGCCGCCTTTGTCTACGATCGCCACAAGACCTTTATCGACAACCTCAATGGCGAACTGGTCGCAGCACGGCGCATCGACGTCGACGACGACAACGAGGGGAAGCTGTACCTGAAGAAGATCCTGGTCAGCTACCACAACCGCACCCGCAGCCCCAAGGCGCGCTTCCTCCTCGACAACTACCGCGAGGAGCTGGCCTATTTCTGGATGGTCACCCCCAAGGACATGCGCGCGCCGTTGAACCCGAAGGAAGGGAATTAGAGGCGGATACAGGATTCAGGATTCAGAATGAAACCCAAACAATCTTCGACTTTGGCCGAAGGCTCCTGAATCCTGTATCCCGGATTTTAACCACGAGAAAACCCAATGCAAACCTTTATCGAAACCAACCGCGAGGATCCGGCCAAGGAAGATGTCAGCCGCCGCATCCGCAATTTCGAAGAGATCTACCGTTTCTTCAGTGACCGCAAGGTGGCGCGTCAGGCCGAACGCTGCGTACAGTGCGGCGACCCGTTCTGCACCACCATCGGCTGCCCACTGCAGAACTACATCCCGCAGTGGCTCGAGGCGATTGCCGAGAAAGACCTGGAGAAGGCCTTTTTGCTGAGCAACGAGAGTTCGCCGTTCCCGGAGATTCTCGGCCGGATCTGCCCGCACAACCGCCTGTGCGAAGGGGCCTGCACTCTGGATGACGGCTACGGGGCGATCACCATCGGCCCGATCGAAGCGTCGATCACCGACCTGGCCTTCGCCGCCGGCTACACCCTCCCCTTCCCCGGCATTACCACCGGCAAAAAGGTCGCGGTGGTCGGTTCCGGACCGGCCGGGATGAGTTGCGCCCACTTCCTGCTGCGCGCCGGCATCGGCGTGGAGATGTATGAGCGCGACCATGTCCCGGGCGGCCTGCTGGCCTGCGGCATCCCCGGCTTCAAACTCGACAAGCGCAGCGTGGCCCGGCGCTTCGCCATCCTCCAGGCGGCCGGTTTGAAGCTGCACCTCAACTTCGAGATCGGCCAGGATCTGCCTTTCGGCAAGCTGATCGACGATTACGACGCGGTCTTCGTCGGGGTCGGCGCCACCAACGGCAAACGCGCCGGCATCGCCAATGAGGATCACCCTCACTGCTTCCTGGCCATGGAGTTTCTGACCAACATCCAGCGGCGGCTGGGCGAGGGTGCCTGGATGGAGCGCTTCGGCGTGCTCGGCAAGCGGGTGGTGGTGGTCGGTGGCGGCGACACGGCCATGGACTGCGTGCGTACTGCGGTGCGCGAGGGAGCCCAGAGCATAACCTGCCTCTACCGGCGCGATGCGGCCAACATGCCGGGGAGCAGCAAGGAGTACCACAACGCTGTCGAGGAGGGGGTCACCTTCCTTTTCCAGGCGGCCCCGCAGCGACTGGTGGTCGATGAACGCGGCAACCTGGTTGGCGTCGACGCCATCCGCACGCAGTTGGGGGAAGCCGACGGCGGCGGCCGGCGGCGGGTGGAGGAGCTCGCCGGCACCGAGCACTGCATTCCCGCTGACGTGGTGATCATGGCCCTCGGCTTCGACATCGCCGGCCTGCCGTGGCTGGCTGATAGCGGGATCAAGCTCGGCCGCTGGGGGGAAGTGCTGGTCGATCCGGCCAGCAGCCGCACCTCGCACTTGAAGGTGTATGCCGGCGGCGACTGTCAACGCGGCGCCGACCTGGCGGTGACTGCCGCCGCCGACGGTCGGCGCGCGGCCCTGGCGATCATGGAACAGTTGCTGGGGTAAGCTTCTTGTCCGTTTTGAAAGCGTCTTTGCCATGAGCGACGTCTGGTTTGCCCTCGGCTTGACTCTGTTCGCCGGCCTGGCCACAGGCATCGGCAGCATCATCGCCTTCACCGCCAAGCGCACCAACTACCGCTTTCTCTCCGTTTCCACCGGCTTCTCGGCCGGCGTCATGCTCTACGTGTCGTTCGTCGAAATCTTCTACAAAGGGTCCGATGCGCTGGTGGCCAGTTACGGTGATCCCCTCGGCCATTGGGTCAACGTCACCGCGTTTTTCGGCGGCATTCTGCTGATCGGCCTGATCGACAACCTGATCCCGTCCGCCGAGAACCCTCACGAAACCCATTCAGAGTTCGAAACGGCGCCGCTGCACGACCCCACGGCACCCTTCCCGACCCCCCGCCAGGCCCGCCGGGCCACCGACCCCGATCTTCACCATCACCCCATCCACAAGGAGAAACTCTTGCGCATGGGGTTGTTCACTGCCCTGGCCATCGGCATCCACAATTTCCCCGAAGGGCTGGCGACCTTCCTCTCCGCCCTGCACGATCCGCATCTCGGCATCGCTATCGCCGTAGCGGTGGCGCTGCACAATATTCCCGAGGGGATCAGCGTTTCCGTGCCGATCTTCTACGCCACCGGCAACCGCCGCAAGGCCTTCACCTATTCCTTTCTCAGCGGTCTGGCCGAGCCGATCGGGGCCGGCGTGGCCTACCTGGGAATCCTCTTTTTTATGGGTGGCACGACAGAGGCCATCCCCGCCGAGTTCATGGGAGTGATGTTCGGCGGCGTGGCAGGGATCATGGTCTACATCAGCCTCGACGAGCTCCTGCCCACCAGTCGCGCCTACGGCAAGGGGCACGACAGCCTGTTCGGCCTGATCGGCGGCATGGCGGTGATGGCTCTGAGTCTGTTGTTGATGAAGTAAGCACCACAAACCGTGCAGCCGGTTAGCCGGCCGCGCTCGGCGGGCGGGGGAGGAAGCAGGTGGCCAGCAGCGCCACGGCGTTGATGGCTGCGGCGACCAGGTAGGGAGCGCGGAAGGTGCCGGCAGCGTCGGCCATGACCCCGGCCACCCCCGGGCCGATGGTCTGGCCGATGGCAAAGCAGAAGGTGACCATGGAGAAGGCCGCCGCCGCGCGGGCGGTGCCGAGGTAGTCCCCCACCGCCGCCGCCATGATTGCCGGCACGGCGA
>JBFYXI010000252.1:0-8117 GCA_041310635.1 Desulfuromonadaceae bacterium
CTTGGTCGGCGCGCAACCGGTGATCAGGATGACAGCCAGCAGCAGTGCCGGCAGAATAATCTGCCTCTTCACGTTCTCTCCAGTTATCATGCCTGCTCCTGTCCTCGCACCTGGTGGCACAAGCAGTAAAAAATCCGCCGGCCGCAAGTCGGCCGGCCGTTCACGCGACACAGGTTGGTATCTGGATCTCCTGTCAATTCCCAAGCAAACAATATACCATGCACGACAGGTTTGCATTCGTCAATTTGTTGTCTAAGCTTGATGACAGCTTCTGGCGTGTCAGCAGCTCATTGTTGCCGGGATCTGGCTGACTATGCCGCAAGCAGACCGGAGGTCAACAATGCGATGAATTTCCGCACACTCGACAATTCATTCCTTTTTCCCCGCTTCTGGCTTGGGCAGCAGGGTTACTGGACATTCCTGCTGCTGATGTTCGTCTCCCAGATGCTCGGTTCGACCCTTGATTTCCCCTGGCTCCGGTTGTGCGCTTCGCTCTTCCTGTCGCTGTTCCTGGTCAGCGGTGTGCGGAGTTTGTCGCCGCGCCGTTCCGTGAGGGCCATCGGCTATCTGCTGGTGATGACGGCCATTGTCCTGAGGTGGCTGGGACATGTTCTGCCGACTCCGACGATCATCGGCTGGGGATTGGCCTCTGCGCTGCTGGTCATGGTCGCCCTGACGCTGGTGAGCATCGACAAGGTCTTCCGCGATGACAGCCCGGTTACCGCTGCCCGGGTCATGGGGGCGGTGGCCGTCTACCTGCTGTTCGGCATGGCCTGGTCGTTCCTCTACGGGCTTCTCGACCTGCTCCTCCATGATGCGTTCAACCTGTCTGCGGCCTTGGATATCGGTGATCCCGACCGGCTGGAAAGCTTCACCTACTTCAGCTTCGTCACCCTGACCACGCTCGGCTACGGTGACATCACCCCGGTGCATCAGGTGGCTCGTCTGTTCGTCATCATCCAGGCGCTGTTCGGCCAGCTCTATCCGGCGACCCTGCTGGCCCGCCTGGTCTCCCTGGAGATCACCAGCCGCCAGTCGAACCGGCCGCCGACAATTGGTGAACCATGACCCTGACTGCCGTTTTCATTGCGCTGCTGTTTTTGTACAGCCTGATGTCCGCGCGCCTGGCGCGATCGATCATTACGGCGCCGATCCTGTTCACGGTCGGCGGCATCCTCCTGGTGACGATCTCTCCCGAGCTCCCCGAACTGCGCCTGGACCGGGAGCGGCTCCTGGCCCTGGCCGAACTCGGCCTGGTGCTGCTGCTCTTCACCGACGCCACCCATATCAACCTGAAGGCCCTGCACAGCCGGGAACACCTGCCGTTGCGCCTGTTGAGCATCGGCATGCTCCTGACCATTCTGCTCGGCGCCGTGTGCGCCGGACTGGTCTTTCCGGCCCTGACGCTGTGTGAGGCGGGCATCCTGGCAGCGATTCTGGCCCCGACGGACGCCGGCCTGGGGCGGGTGATCGTGCAGAGCCCGCAGGTGCCCTATCGCATCCGCAAGTCCCTCGATGTGGAAGCCGGTCTCAACGACGGTCTCTCCGTTCCCTTCCTGATGTGCTTCATCGCCATCTCTCAAGTCGGTACTGTCGGCGCCGGCCAGGTGCTGTTGCGCTTCATCTACGAGCAGTTGGGGCTGGGAGCGCTGGCGGGGCTGACCGTCGGCCTGGGCGGGGGCCTGCTCATGGGGCTGGCCTGCCGCCGCGGCTGGATGGTTGAGTCGGTGCAGCAGCTCGGCCTGGTATCGTTGCCGCTCCTCGCTATGCTGGCCTGCGAGCCGGTGGGCGGCAGCATGTTCATTGCCGCCTATGTTGCCGGCCTCGCCGTGCAGGCCGGCTTCAAGGAGGCCGGCACTCACAGCCTCGCCTTCACCGAAGGGTGGGGGCAGCTGTTCGACTACTTCGTGTTCTTCTTCTTTGGCCTGCTGGTGGCCATGGTCTGGCGGCAATTCGAGTTGCTGCACCTGATTTATGCCGTTCTCAGCTTGACCGTGGTGCGCATGTTCCCGGTGGCGATTGCCCTGCTCGGCACCCGGCTGAATGCGGCCACCGTGCTGTTCATGGGGTGGTTCGGCCCGCGCGGGCTGGCCTCCATCGTTCTCGGTCTGGTCTTCCTCGAACACGAAGCCCGCCTGCCGGGGGAGGAGACGATTAAGCTGACGGTGATGGTCACCGTCCTGCTCAGCATTTTCGCCCACGGCGTCAGCGCCCTCCCCGGCATCACCTGTTATGCCCGCAGGGTGGCAACCCTGGACAGCGCTTCCCTCGAGAAACGACCCTCTTAGACTAAATATAAACCCTCGGACGAAATCCGGTCTTGCAAGAGGCGTCATGCAGTCGGTAAGATAACCTTCGTGCCGGCATTTCTCGATATTACCGTCCCCCTGTACACGTTTCTGGTCATGTTCGCCGTCGGCACCAGTCTGACGGCCGCCGATTTCCGCCGGGTTGTCGACGCACCGGGAACCATCATCCTGGCGAGCCTCACCCACATGGTCTGTCTGCCGCTGGCGGGGGTGATCGTCATCCACCTCTTGTCCCTGAATACATTCGTGGCGGCGGGGGTGCTGCTGATTGCTGCCTGCCCGAGCGGGTCGATAGCCAACCTCTACGTCTATCTGGCGCGAGCCAACCCCGCCCTGACCGTGACCCTGACCGGGGTGTCCTCGCTGGCCGCCATCGTCACCATGCCCCTGGTGATGGCCGGTTTTTCCTCTATGCTGCCGGCCACGGCTCCCTTTCATGCGCCGGTGTTTCCGCTGCTGCGCTCCCTGGGCCTCTTCCTGCTGGTGCCGATCCTGCTGGGGATGTGGTTGCGCCATCAACGAGCGGAGTTGGTCGTCCGCCATGAGCGCTGGCTGCGCAGCGGTTCCCTGCTGCTGGTCGCCGCCCTGATCGCCCAAATCCTCTGGCAGAATCAGGCAGCCTTTACCCTCGATCTCGCCCAGATCCTGATGGCGAGCGTGGCCATGGCCGGACTGGCCATCCTGGCGGGGGCCGTCGCGGGCCGGTTGCTGAAGCTGGCTCACGGAGATTTCTGGGCAGTGGTGATCTGGATGATGGTACAAAACCTGGCGCTGGCCATGACCATCGCGGTCACCGTCTATGGTCAGCCCCGTTTTGCCACCTTTGCCGTGGCCTACTTCCTGGTGCAGGTGCCGATCGCGGCCGTGCTGATTGGAGCCTGCCGCCAGCACACCGGCAACTACCCGCTGCGGCCGGCCAGGCCGGAACACTGATTGCCATGAAAAGATCCCGTCCCAAGTCCGAACAGTTGTCACCTGCCATTACCACCGCAGGCCAAAGCGATCCGTCCCGTTCGCCGCCTGCCGATGACTCCGGTCTCGACAAGCTGATCGCCGAGATCTCGGCTCGCATGGTGAAAGCCACGGCGGAAACGCTGGACGAGGATATCCAGCGTTCGCTCATCGATGTGATGACCTTCTGCCGGGTCGATCGCTGTGGTCTGATGGCTCTCGACGAAGCATCTTTGAGACTGATCATCTCTCATGCATGGCAGAACCCGAAAGTTCCGCAGCTTCCCATAGGAACCGAATTGGCCGTGCTTTATCCCTGGAGCTTTCAAAGGTTGCTGATCGACCGTGAAACGGTGGCACTGAACTCAATCGAGGATCTTCCCCCCGAAGCTTTCGTCGATCGGCAATCCCACCGGCAGCGGTCAACCCAATCATCCTTGGTCATTCCCCTGTTTATCGGACAGAAAATCTATCACATGTTCGGCATGGGAACCGTCAGGGAGAGACGCGTCTGGAGCCAGGATTTCATCCGGCGCATGCGTCTCCTCGGCGAGATCTTCGTCAGCGCGCTGATGCGTCGCGAGATGGAGCAGTCCCTGCGTCAGACCAAGGAACGTCTCGACCTCGCGGCCGATGCAGCCGAGGCCGTGTTCTGGGAACTCGATCTCGAATCAGGGGAATTGTGGGCGAATGACAAGGCTTTCGATCTGTTCGGCTTCGACCTGAAAACCGACATGACCCTGGAAAAGTTTCTCACAAAGGTTCACGACGACGACCACCCCCTGATCCACGCGGCCGTCGAGCAGTCGCAGCACACGGGGGACGAACTGCTGGTCGAATACCGATCTCCCGACCAGAATGGACGGATGCGCTGGATGCTCTCGCGAGGCCGGTTCATCCGTCAGCAAAACCCATCGCGCCCCTTCCGGTTAATGGGGATTACGATGGAGATAACCGTGCGCAAACAGATGGAGCAGCGACTCCTGGAACAACTCCGCGAAATCGAATACCTTCGAGAACAACTCGAAGCCGAAAATCTCTATTTGCGCAACGAAGTGGAGATCAGCCAGGAGCGCCGGAAGTGGCAGGGCGTCAGTGAATGTATGTCGGCAATTACGGTCAAGGCCGAGCAGGTGGCTGGAACCGGGAGCACGGTGCTTGTCCTGGGCGAAACCGGAACCGGCAAGGAGTTGCTCGCCCAGACCATCCACCGGCTCAGCCCCCGGGCAAAAAGGGTGATGATCAAGGTGAACTGCGCCGCCCTGCCTGCTTCTCTGGTGGAGAGTGAACTGTTCGGCCGCGAGAAAGGCGCCTTCACCGGAGCGCTCAGCCGGCAGGCAGGACGTTTCGAATTGGCCGACGGTTCTACTCTGTTTCTCGATGAGATTGCCGAGATGCCGCTCGAAACCCAGGCCAAGCTGCTGCGCGTGCTCCAGGATGGCACATTCGAGCGTCTCGGCAGCCCGCAGACCATCAAAGTTGATGTGCGGGTCATTGCCGCGACCAACCGCGACCTGGCGGTCGAAATCGCGCAGGGGCGTTTCCGGAGGGATCTTTACTATCGGCTCAACGTCTTCCCCATTCATATCCCTCCGTTGCGGGAGCGCACCGACGAAATCCCCACATTGACCTGGCAGTTTGTCAACGAATTAGGTGAGCGCATGGGGAAGAAAATCCGCCGGATTGCCGCAAGCGACATGGAGTTGATGAAGGCTTACTCCTGGCCGGGGAACATCCGCGAACTGCGTAACGTCATCGAGCATGCGATGATCGTGAGCCGGGGTGAAGTTCTCGAACTGGACCGGTCGGTCCTGTATGGCCGCCAGTCTGACTCAACTGCCACACTCGAAAGCGTCGAGCGCCGGCACATTCAGGAGACGCTCAAGCACACCGGCGGCAAGATCAAGGGGGCCGGAGGCGCGGCGGAGCGGCTCGGCCTCAACCCGTCGACCCTCTATTCACGGATGCGCAAACTCGACATCAAATTCCCCAGGCCCTGATGGCGTAAAGGCCGCCATTCTGCCACAAGGACGGCATTTCGTCTTCCCGGCCGGGCCGACTTGCTCGACACCCACCCGCTTATCCAAAAAGACACTATTGTTTCAAATGGTTGCGGATTCTGCTCCGGCTGCCGGCGATTTGGTATGCTTTTGGTACAGATCCATTTTCTATGTACATCTCAATAATCAAGCTCTATCCGCCTCCGGGGTACGAGCAGGACCTCATCGAAGTCCTGCACACTATCAAATGCTCAGCCCTTGGCACCGGGGCTTGCCTCGACTGTTCAATCTCTGTGGAGTTGGGGGAATCCGGGGCAACCTGCTACACGACGCAGTGGCGGAATCGCGACGCGCTCGACCGGTACTTGAGGTCTCCTCTCTTCAACCGTGTCCTGGAGGTCATGGAGCTTTCGCAACTGCCACCGGAGGTGGTTTTTTACGAAATCTCATTATCCGGCGGCCTGGACGTTGTCGAACAGGCCCGAGCACCTCTTTGCGCAATCTCGCAGGAGAAATTACCGCCGGCAACGCCAGGAAGGCATCATGGCAATTGAGGGCGAAAGCACCGGAGACTGCTCGTGAAACAGCATCCTGGCCGGCTCCGCTACGTTGTTGATTGGAGACGCATTGGGAGGTGCCGCATGCGCCTGTGCCGCCATGGATGACTAGTCCGTGATTGAGCCGCCACCGCTGCCAGCGAACTGGGTCTGACGCGAACGTAAAAGAGCAGGAGGAAGACAATGGCAAGGGATATGGTGCGGTTCGGGGTGCTAAAAGCTTTGTGGACCTCATTCTCGGTGATTGCGGTGATCCTCGTGCTCGGCGCCACACCGTCGCCGGCCGCCGATGCCGACCCGGCGGCAACGACTGCTGAACAGGATCCGGACGCCGGGGCGATCCTGATGCGCATGACCCGCCACCTCGCGCAGGCGCAGCAACTCGGCGTGACCGTGGTGAGCGGCTATGACGCGATCCAGGAAAACGGCGAACGGATCGAGTACGGCGAGCGGCGCCGGATCGAACTGCAGCGTCCCGACCGGATTCGCGTCGAGGTGGAGCGCAGCGACGGCGATCGCGGATCACTGGTCTTCGACGGCAAAGCCCTGACCGCCTTCAAGCCGGAGGACAACGTCTATGCCGTCGTGGAGAAGCCGGGTTCGACCGACGCAGCCATCGTCTACCTGGTGAAGGATTTGCAGATCACCATGCCCCTCGCCCGCCTGTTCCTCACCACGCTGCCGCAGGACATGGAGAAGCAGGTCGAGGAGATTGCCTACGTCGAGACCTGCACCCTCATGGATGTCCCCACCGACCACCTGGCGATCCGCGGCAAGGAGGTCGACCTGCAGATCTGGATTGCCCAGGGGGATGCACCGCTGCCGCGGCGGATCATCATCACCTACAAGGACGCGCCCGGCCAGCCCCAGTTCCGGGCCTACTTCTCCGAGTGGTCCATGGATAAGGCTCCCGCCGCCGACCGTTTCACCTTTACCCCGCCGGCTGGTGCCGAAAAGGTTCCGTTCATCATCTCCGCGCGCGGGTCGAAACCGGCTCCGCCGAAGGAAGGGGGCACGCCATGACGCTCAGGATTCCATCAATTTCCCTTTGTCTGGCGGTGATGTTCCTCTTCCTGCTGTCGCTGCCGGGGATCGCCGATGCCCGTGGCGGTGGTCGAGGTGGTGGTGGCGGCCGGGGTGGCAGCGGTTTTTCCCGCAGCAGCCCGGCCAGTGGCGGCGGTTTCTCGTCCTCGCGTTCGGCGGGAGCTTCACAGCGCTCCGCCGGTGTTTCGCAGCAGCGTGCCGCGGGTGTTTCACAGCAGAAGGCCGCGCAGCGCCAGCCTCAGGCGTCGACCACACAGAGTCGTCAGGGCCAGCGCCAGGAGAGCCAGGGAACCCGGCAGGAGGCGCGCCAGGGGAACCAGGATACCCGGCAGCAGGGCCGCCAGGAAAACCAGGGCAACCGGCAGGACAACCGCAACGAAGCCCGCGACGACCGGATGGATTATCGCGATGACGCCCGTGAGGACTGGCAGGACTTCGCCGAGGACGAGCATTGGGATCACCATGATCATTGGGATGACGATTGGGACGAGGGCGAGGCCTTTGTCGCCGGTGCCGTCATCGGCGTGACGGCCGGGGCCATCGCTGCCTCCGCCGCCCAGCCGACCTACGTGACTACGCTCCCCTGTGCCGGCACGACGGTGATCGTCAACGGCGCCAGCTACTACCAGTGCGGAACCACCTGGTACAGCCGCGGCTACCAGAGCGGCACCGTCGTCTACGTCGTCGGCAGCCCGCCGCCCGGGTATTGACGGGAGCGGCCCCTGCCAACAGCGGTCGGCACCTTTCGACCCAACCGACAAAGGAGCTGTTATGCAGAGAAGCGTTAAATGGTTCGGGATGCCGCTTGTCGCTGTCCTGCTTCTTGCAGGCTGTTCTGCCAGCGGCATGAAGAGCGTTGAGAGGACCGGTTTTCTCACGAATTATGAGCAACTTACTCCCGGCGGCGATGATCGTGCCGCGCTGGTCTACCTCAAACCGGGGGTCGACTATAAAGCTTACAACAAGCTGATGTTCCAACGGATGGTGGTTCTGCTCAGCGATAGTGCGGAAAATCGGGCAATCGACCCGGCCCTCATGAAGGAACTGACCGACTACTATCAGGACGCGCTCTTCAATGCGGTCAGGGATGGTTACCAAATAGTCGATCAGCCGGGCCCCGGTGTGTTGCGGGTGAGGGTGGCGATCACCGAGATGAAACCGTCCAATCCGACCACCAATACCCTGTCAACCATCGTCCCGGTCGGAATGATCGTCGCCGGAGCGACCAAGGCTGCCAGCGGTGACAACCTGGGCAC
>JBFYXI010000003.1:0-5954 GCA_041310635.1 Desulfuromonadaceae bacterium
GCCGTCGAGAAAGGCCTTCAGCTCTGGTTCCTGCCCCTCCGGGAGTTCCAGCCCGATCAGTACCCGGCCGAAGTCACCGCCGTGCATGCGGTAATGGAACAGGGAGATGTTCCAGTCGGCCCCCATGGTCGACAGGAACCGCACCAGGGCGCCGGGGCGTTCGGGGAACCAGAAGCGCAGCAGACGTTCATCACTGGCCACCGGCGAACGCCCGCCGACCATGTAGCGGATGTGGTCCTTGGCCAGTTCGTTGTCGGTCAGGTCGACGGCCGGGAAGCCGCAGGCCTTGAGGCGCTCGGCGAAAAGCAGGCGCTCGGCATCTCCGCGAATGGCAATGCCGACAAAGATGTGGGCCGCATCGCGCCCGGCCAGGCGGTAGTTGAACTCGGTGATGTTGCGGTCACCGACCACATCAGAGCAGAAGCGCCGCAGGGAGCCGGGCTGCTCCGGGATGGTGACGGCGAACAACGCCTCCTGCCGCTCGCCGACCAGGGTGCGTTCGGCCACGTAGCGCAGGCGGTCGAAGTTCATGTTGGCCCCGGAGTTGATCGCCACCAGGGTCTGTCCGGTGATCCCCTGCTCGCGCACGTAGCGCTTCAGTCCCGCCAGCGCCAGGGCTCCGGCCGGTTCGGCGATGGACCGGGTCGCCTGGTAGATGTTCTTGATGGCGCTGCAAATCTCGTCAGTGTCGACCCGCACCATGGCGTCGACGCACTGCCGGCAGATTTCGAAGTTGAGCTTGCCGACCTGACGCACCGCCACACCGTCGGCGAAGATCCCCACCGAATTGAGAACCACGCGCCGGTGGTTTTCCAGCGAATGGGCCATGGCGTCACTCTCAACCGGCTCCACGCCGATGATCTTGATCTCCGGGCGCAGCGCCTTGAGATAGGCGCCAATCCCGGCGATCAGCCCGCCGCCGCCCACCGGGACGAAGACCATGTCGAGATCCCCGGCACTCTGGCGCAGCAGTTCGTCCCCCACCGTCCCCTGTCCGGCGATCACCAGTTCGTCGTCGAAGGGATGGACGAAGACCATGCCGCTCTCATCGGCCAGCCGGCCGCAATGCTCGGCCGCCTCCGAGTAGCTGTCGCCGTGCAGCACCACTCTGGCGCCGTAGGCCTGCACCGCCCCGACCTTGATGGCGGGAGTGGTCACCGGCATGACGATGGTCGCCGGGATGCCGAGCTTATTCGCCGCGAAGGCCACTCCCTGGGCGTGATTGCCTGCCGAGGCGGTGATCACGCCCAGAGCCCGCTCCTCCGGGGAGAGATGCGCGATCTTGTTATAGGCGCCGCGGATTTTGAAGGAAAAGACCGGCTGCAGGTCCTCGCGCTTGAGCAGCACCCGGTTCTGGATATCGGCCGAAAGCACCGGCGATGCCTCAAGGGGCGTTTCCACCGCCGCTTCATAAACCTTCGAGGTCAGGATCAGTTTGAGCATTCTTTGCATGGGGCGAAAGTTACCCGAAATTGTTGAAAAAGGCAAAGTCATTAGGTACAAGGGCCAAGGTACAAGGTTTATCAAACGCCACACAAATTAAATTCCTTGAGCCTTAAGCCTTGCACCTGCATTGAAAACTTAATGTCGACAAATGAGTGTGGCGTGGCTATACTTTAATGTCATTTTCGCCCGGGATAGCCTCGGCGATCCTATACCATGCAAAGGAGAGACGTCATGCCGGAATTCTTCTACCAGGAACCGTTCCCCCTCGCCAAAGACAGCACTAAGTACTACAAGATCCCCGACTCGGAAAAATACGTGACCGTGGAGCAGTTCGCCGGCCAGGAGGTGCTGCGGGTCTGCCCCGAGGCGCTTTCGATCCTGGCCAACCAGGCGATCAAGGATGTCTCCTTCCTGCTGCGCGCCGAGCATAACGAGCAGGTCGCCAAGATCCTGCGCGACCCGGAAGCTTCCCCCAACGACCGTGGCGTGGCCATGGCCTTCCTGCGCAACGCCGAGATTTCGGCGCAGTGGGAGCTGCCGATCTGCCAGGACACCGGCACCGCCACCATCGTCGCCAAGAAGGGTCAGCAGGTCTGGACCGGGGTGAAGGACGAGGAGTGGCTCTCCAAGGGGGTCTACAAGACCTACACCGAGGAGAACCTGCGCTACAGCCAGACCGTGCCCCTGGACATGTACGAGGAAATTAACACCGGCACCAACCTGCCCGCGCAGATCGACCTGTATGCCACCGACGGCATGGACTACAAGTTCCTGTTCATCACCAAGGGCGGCGGCTCGGCCAACAAGTCGATGCTCTACCAGGAAACCAAGGCGCTGATCACCAAGGAGAAGCTGTTCGACTACCTGGTCGCCAAGATGAAAACCCTCGGCACCGCCGCCTGTCCGCCATACCATATCGCCTTCGTCATCGGCGGCACCTCGGCGGACAACGCCATGAAGACCGTCAAACTGGCCACCGCCAAGTATCTCGACGGTCTGCCCACCGAAGGCAACGAGCACGGCCAGGCGTTCCGCGATATCGACCTGGAGAACCGTCTACTGGAAGCCGCCTACCAGCTCGGCATCGGCGCCCAGTTCGGAGGCAAGTACTTCGCCCACGACATCCGCGTCATCCGCCTGCCGCGCCACGGCGCTTCCTGCCCGGTGGCCATGGCGGTCTCCTGCTCCGCCGACCGCAACATCAAGGCGAAGATCACCAAAGACGGCCTGTTTGTCGAGGAACTCGACCGCAATCCGGGGCGCCTGATCCCCGACCAGTACCGCGGCAAGCACAGCCACGGCGTGCGCGTCGACCTCAACCATCCGATGAAGGAGATCCTGGCTGAACTCAGCAAACACCCGGTCTCCACTCCGCTGCTGCTCACCGGCACCATCGTCGTCGGCCGCGACATCGCCCACGCCAAGTTCAAGGAGATCCTCGACGCCGGCAAGCCGGTCCCCGACTACCTGCTCAAGCACCCGATCTACTACGCCGGCCCGGCCAAGACCCCGAAAGGCAAGGCTTCCGGCTCCTTCGGTCCGACCACGGCGGGGCGCATGGACTCCTACGTCGACCTGCTGCAGAGCAAGGGCGGCAGCCTGATCATGATCGCCAAGGGGAACCGCTCCCAGCAGGTCACCGACGCCTGCAAGAAGTACGGCGGCTTCTACCTCGGCTCCATCGGCGGCCCGGCGGCGGTGCTGGCCGAGGAGAACATCAAGAAGGTCGAGTGCATCGACTTCCCCGAACTGGGGATGGAAGCGGTATGGAAGATCGAAGTCGTCGACTTCCCGGCGTTCATCCTGGTCGACGACAAGGGCAACGACTTCTTCAAGCAGCTTGGCCTGTAAGATCGCTGAAATACCAGGCCCCCGGTCCCGCCGCAACGGCCGGGGGCCTGACTGAAACAGCCCGCCAAACGCGGGCTGTTTTTGTGTAGATACCGTTCAGCGCACGATGCGCCTCACCATCAGGGCAATGGCCAGCGGCAGCAGGATGAGGGTGGCGGCCAACAGGTAGAGCAGGCTCAGCCACAGCTCCGCGTCCCAGAGATGCAGAGCACAGCCGCGCACCAGCAGCACCAGGTGGGTCAGCGGCAGCAGCTGCGCCACGCCCTGCGCCCAACCGGGGAGATTGTGCAGCGGGAAAAAGGTGCCGCTGAACAGGAACATCGGAGTGATGCCGAGAAAAATCGGCAGGTTGAAGGTTTCGATCCCCGGCACCAGAGCGGAGCAGATCATTCCCAGGGCTGCGAACATCAGCCCGCCGAGCAACGCCAGGGGGACCAGCAGCAGCATCCCGGGGAAGTCGAGCAGACCGCACAGGGCAATCACCGTTCCCATCAGGAGCGTGGCGATGACCGCCTTGGTCGCCGCCCAGAGCATCTCGCCGAGGATGATCTCCTCCAGGTTGAGCGGCGTGGCCAGCAGCGCGTCAAAGGTCTTCTGATAGTACATCCTCACGAAACTGTTGTAGGTGGTCTCGAAAAAAGCGTTGTACATGATGGCCACCGCCACCAGCGCCGGAGCGATGAAGGTGGTGTAGGGGACGCTCCGCCCCCCCAGATCGAGGTCGCCGACCATGACCGCCAGTCCCATGCCGAAAGCCAGAATATAAAGAAGCGGCTCGAGCAGGGGCGGGATGAAGGAGATTTTCCAGGTCTGCCGGTAGACTCCGTAATTGCGCTGCCAGACCCGCAGAGTGCGGTGGCTGATCTGGGAGGGGCGTGGCCACTTCATTCGCGCAGTTCCCTTCCGGTCAGCTTGAGGAACAGATCCTCCAGGGAGGCCGGTCGCAGGGTGCACCCTTCGGCGCGCACCTCCCTGGTCAGCTTCAGGAACAGCGCGTCGCCATCGTCGAGATGAACCAGCAGGCGTTTGCCGAGATCCTCGACCCGGCAGCCTTCCCTGGCCAGGAAGTCGCGCACGCCCTGGTCGGGATCGGCGATCTCCAGCACTGCCTGCCCCACCCGTTCGCGCACCAGCTGTGCCGGCGCCCCCTCCACCAGGATCCGGCCATGGTCGACGATCACCAGCCGATCGCAGAGGCGGGCGGCCTCTTCCATGTAGTGGGTGGTCAGCAGGATGGTCAGCCCCTCCCCTTTCAGTTCGGCGAGTTTGCCCCAGAGCAACTGGCGGCTCTGCGGGTCGAGACCGGTGGTCGGCTCGTCGAGGATCAGCAGGTCGGGGCGGTTGACCAGGGCGCGGGCCAGCATCAGCCGGCGTTTGAGGCCGCCGGAGAGAACCCGGACCCCGGCAGTCGCCCGACTTTCCAGAGCGAAAAAGTGCAGCAATTCATCGGCGCGCCGCTCGGCCTCGGCTCTGGGGATGGCAAAGTAGCGGGCGAAACCGGTCAGATTGTCGCGCACGCTCAGGTCGGGATCGAGAGAATCCTCCTGCTGGCAAATGCCGATGCGCCGCTTGATCTCGCGCAGGTCGCGATCGAAGTCGAGACCGAACAGCTGCAGCCGTCCGGCGTCGCGCGGCGTGTAGCCGTAGAGCATGCGGATGGTGGTGGTCTTGCCGGCGCCGTTGGGTCCGAGCAGGCCGAAGCATTCGCCCTTGCAGACGGAAAAGGTGATGCCGTCGACTGCCGTGAGCGGGCCGTAAGCCTTGCTTAGCGTGGTCACTTCGACGATGTTCACCATTACGCCCCTTCCCGAACCAGCCATTTTTGCAATGAGCCGATAATACCCTTTGATCAACAGCGACTCAAGCAACGATCCAGCCGACATCAATACTCGCGTACCATCGGCCAATCGACTAAACTTGCCGTGGAAGGTGCTTGACACTCAGTGGCCGGCATTCATCCGCACGGCTCACCCTGGCAACAAGCCAGACGACGGGAGGAACACCATGGATCGCACCGACACCGCCGCTCATCGCGAGTTTCTCAAGGACACGCTGCGGCTGCAGATCAACTTCCACCAGACCGACCAGAACCGGGGACTTGAGCCGCCGCCTCTCGAAAAACCGCCGCATTCCGGCCAGGAGCAAATCCCCCTGCCGGGGATGGCGGCGTTCAAGGCCTTTGCCGGCACCGATCTGGTCGACGCCATCGCCGGCCGCCGCAGCCAGCGGCGTTTCCGCGATGCGCCGCTGACCCTGGCGGAACTGGCGTTCCTGCTCTGGGCTACCCAGGGCATCCGCGAGGTGCTGGCCCCCGGCTGCGCCTTGCGCACCGTGCCGTCGGCCGGCTGCCGGCACGCTTTTGAAAGCTACCTGCTGGTTTCCCGTGTAGACAGCCTGGAACCGGGACTCTACCGCTACCTGCCGGTAGAGCACGCCCTGATCCTGGAACGGCGTGTCGCAGGAATGGCCGTCGCTCTCAGTGAGGCGACGCTGCACCAGCGGTTCGTGGCGACGGCCCCGGTGACCTTCGCCTGGACCGCCATCCCCTATCGCATGGAATGGCGCTACGGTCTTGCCGCCCACCGGGTGATCCTGATGGACGCCGGCCACCTCTGCCAGAATCTCTACCTGGCCAGCGCCGCCGTCGGCGCGGGCAC
>JBFYXI010000007.1:0-5238 GCA_041310635.1 Desulfuromonadaceae bacterium
CGGACACCCCGCTCGGCGTGGCCGTCGACGCGGTCGGCTGCCCGCCGGCCCCGCCCAAGCCGGCACCGGCGCCGATCGTCAAGCCGCTGCCGCCCCCGCCGCCGGTGGTGAAACCGGCGCCGGCTCCGGTCACCAAGGAGATCATTACCTTCAACCTGCTGTTCGGGTTCGACAAGTATGCCATCACCGACGAGATGATCCCGGTTCTCGAGCAGGCCAGGAAGATTCTGCAGGAGGATCCCGCCGCGTCGTTCCTGGTGCTGGGCCACACCTGCTCCCAGGGCAAGGAAGACTATAACCAGAAGCTGTCCGAACGGCGGGCGGCATCGGTGAAGAACTGGCTGGTCAGCAACGGCATCGCTGACGAACGCCTGGAGGCCATCGGCTACGGGGAGACCCAGCCGAAGTACGACAACACCACGGAAGAAAGCCGCAAGCTGAACCGCCGCGTCGAGATTCAGACCAAGTAGCCGCGACACTGCGGCACGGCCAGCGGCGCGTCTGCAAAGGGGGCCGGCACCATGGTGCCGGCCCCCAGTTCGTTGACCGGGCGCCCTCTCCGGGCTGCCCAGCCGCTCCCGCCTGCGTTCTGCCGCGCATCGCGCAAGCCGTCCCTGCCCTAACCTTTCGCCTCCTCCAGCACCTTGACCTTGCAGGCAATCGCTTCCCGGTGCGACAGGCGCAGCAGGGTGGCCAGCTGGCGGGCGAGGGCATCCTCGAACTTGTCGAGCAGGCCGTCGGCATAGATGATCCGCCACACCCCCTCCATGACGGCGAGTTTCTCCTCGGCAGTAAAGTGGGTATTGATCTCGCGGGCGAACTGGAACAGGTCGGTACTGTTCTGCTGGTGGTCGCGGGAGAACTCGACCAGTTCGGCAATGGCCTCGGCGGGAAGGCTGAACATGCCGGAGAGCAGGTCGTGGACCAGGCGGGCCTCCGCCGGCTGGTATTGGCCATCGCTGTGAGCGACCTCGAGAAGCAGCGCGCAGGTCGCTACCTGGACACGGGTGAAGCGCTCGCCGGCACCGGCCGGGCGTTCGTTCTGCAACATGCTCAAGAGTTTGCGAACCATCGCTACCTCACCGGAGGAATCGCCGAAGTCGGCCGTATGCCCAGAGTGTCGCCCATGCGCCGGCGCACGATCGCCACGGCGCCACAACCGTGCTGATCAATCAGCGTCGTGCTCGTGAGTATAACGGACCACGGTAACCTTTTCCAAGGTGATCATCCCGCTGGTCAGCATTGCCTCAATCCTGGGCATAACCGCATCGATCCGCTCCCGGCTCTCGACCACCTCGATCACCATCGGCATATCGGCGGACAGTTCCAGAAGCTTGTGGGTGTGGTAAACTCGATGCGCGCCGAAACCGGCGACCCCTTTCATCACCGTGGCGCCGGCAAAGCCCTCGTTGAGAAACAGCTCCATGAGGGTTTCATAGAGCGGCCGATGGCCATGTTTCTTCGACTCACCCACGAAAATTCGCATCAGGATCTTTTCACCGGCAAACCTTGACATATTTATTCCCTCTAGGCGATTTGACGAGCGACGAGAATGCCGACCCAGGTCAGCGCCAGACAGAGCACGACACTGGCCAGGACATTGACCAGGGCCGTGAATAGCTGGCCATCCTCAAGCAGCCTGAACGTTTCGTAGCTGAAGGTGGAAAAGGTCGTCAAGCCGCCCAGGAAGCCAATAGCCAGGCCGACGCGCAGGTGGTGCGGCACCAGGGTGGTACGCAAGCTGAGGTCCATCAGCAGACCGATGAAAAAAGCCCCGACAATGTTGACCACCAGGGTGCCATAGGGAAAGTCCTGTCCCAGCCAGCCGTACACCCAGTTGGACAGATAGTAGCGGGCCAGGCATCCCAGCGCGCCGAATCCTGCAATAAAAGCGGCAGTTGCCATCATTATACCTCTGGCGTGATGAAAAAACTCCTGCCCTCGGTGCAAAGGAGCAGGAGTTAACAGCTTGCGGACAAGCGTTTATGGCGAACTCCATCGCCTCGTAATGTCGCAGAGAATAAGCAGTTGGGCGGCCGTTGTCAAACCACCCGCCGGTCAGAAATTTTTGTGGAAAATGGCGTCCAGCTCGGTGCCGCAGGCCGGGCAGTGGATAAGCACTTTGTCGTCGCTCGGGGTGGTCGTGCAGCCGGCCGCCAGCAGCAGCGCGCCGAACAGCAACAAGGTCATGAACATGCGCATGGCGGCCCCCTTACTTCAAGACATCTCCGTGAACCTGACCTTCTCCTATCTATTATGAGTGGCCAAACAGGGAGTGTCAACCACACTCAAGGGCAACACCACACTAAGGAGTCAGTATAGGGACTTGCCAACAGACATGCAGTTTGATATATCTACTAGCACTCGCCAAACGAGAGTGCCAAAACATTGATTTAACGGAGAGAAAACCGATGGCCCAAAGGTACTTGCCGGTTGCCGGCGACGGCTTCGAGCACTACATGGCCCGGGTCAACCGCTTTGCGCTGCTCACCGCCGAGGAGGAATACCAACTGGCGGTGCGGCTGCGCCGGGACAATGATCTGGACGCCGCGCACCGTCTGGTCTGTGCCAACCTGCGCTTCGTCGTCAAGGTCGCCATGGGATACCGGGGCTACGGCCTGCGCCTGCTCGACCTCGTCCAGGAAGGCAACATCGGCCTGATGCAGGCGGTACGCAAATTCGACCCCGACCGCGGCATCCGCCTGATTACTTACGCCGTCTGGTGGATCCGCGCGTATATCCAGAGCTTCATCATGAAAAGCTGGTCGCTGGTCAAGATCGGCACCACCCAGGCGCAGAAAAAGCTCTTCTTCAAACTGGCGCAGACCCGCAACGCCCTGCGCAACCTCAGCGGCGGCGAGGATCTGTCCCAGCTTGCCGGGGAACTGGAGGTCGACGAGACCGTCGTCGAGGAGATGAGTCAGCGTCTGGGACAGCGCGATGCGTCCCTCGATGTGGGACTCTCTCCCGGCGAAGACTTCACGCTGCTCAACCTGCTGCCCGACCAACGAGCGAACCAGGAGACGACCTTGATCGAGCGTGATGAGCGCCGCGTGCTGGGGCAGCGTACCCACGCGGCGCTGGGCGAGCTACCCCCGCGCGAACGGCAGATCGTCGAGCAGCGCATCCTCAGCGACACGCCCCGGACGCTGCAGGAGATTGCCGATGAGTTCGGCATCAGCCGCGAGCGCGTAAGGCAATTGGAGCAGAACGCCCTGCGCCGGCTCAAGGTGGCCCTGGCCGATTTCGACCGCTGAAAGAGCGCTGCCGTCGCCGATGCGGCATGGAAACATTTGACAATTGTCCCGACTTGTCGTTATCTGCTTACTTCATCCGCGCGCCCGGATTACTTCTCCCACGAGGTCTGCCATGCACCGCCTCCTGCTTTACGCCGGTCTCGCCAGTCTGTTGCTGCTGACCGCCTGCGCCTCGCAACCGGTGGCGCCGCCGGTCAATCAGGCCAGCATCTACTTCCAGGAAGGCGAGGCCTTTTTCGAAGCAGGTCTGTATGGGGATGCCATCGCGTCCTGGGAGAAGGTCCGGCAAAGCTACTACTCGCCGGACCTCAACATTCTCGCCGAAATGATGATTGCCGAGGCCTATTTTGCCGACGAGAAATATATTGAAGCGGCGGCCGCCTTCGAAGCCTTCCTGAAAAGCAACCCGACCCACCCCAAAGCCCAGGACGCCCTCTACCGGCTGGGCCTCGCCAACCTGCGGCAGCTCCTGGCTCCCGACCAGGACCAAACCGCGACCAGGCAGGCACTGATCACTTTCCGTTCACTATTGCAGCGATATCCGCAGGACCACCGCAAAGACGAGGTTCTGGCCTACATCGACCACTGCCGCCATCAACTGGCCGCCCACGAGCTGGTGGTCGCCCAGTATTATCTGAAAGCCGGCCAGTACCTGGCCGCGATCAAGCGGTTCGAGGGGCTGGCCCGGGAATACCCGGGGCACCACGACAGCCCCGAATTTTACTACCACCTTGGACAGGCCTACCAGTTGGGCGGTGACCGGACCAGGGCCGGCGAGGCCTTCGGCTTGCTGTTCAATCGTTTCCCCCAAAGCAAGTACGTCGCCGCCGCGGAAAAGTTTCTCAGAAAGAACCCTTGAGGCGCTGCTCCGCCAGGTCCGGTCTGTTGTATACAGTATAATTCCTGCTTGACTTGCCCCCGACGCCATACTATAAAAGCCCGGTATTTATAACGGGTTTTTATCTGCTTCGAAAAAATCCGCCGGCTTCAGCGTAACGCTCAGAAAATTCTTTATATTTTGCTCCATAAGAGGTTTTTCATCCCCCTCTTCCCGGGGGAGCCGCAGAGCTGTTACACGGATCGTCCCACACCGGGATCATGCCGCAAAATCCTATCAGGAGGAGAGAGATGTCCGATTTCGGAACACTGGAAAGTCGCGTTCGCCGCAAATCCCTGCTCAGCAAGGTCTGCAAAGCCGAGGACACCATCAAGTTATTCACCCCCGGCCAGAACCTCATGTGGTCCGGTTTCACTCCGGCCGGCTACCCCAAAGTGGTGCCCATCGCCCTGGCCAACCATGTCGAGGCCAACAACCTGCAGGGCAAGATGAAGTTCAACCTGTTCATCGGCGCCTCGGTCGGCGCCGAGACCGAGGACCGCTGGGCGACCCTCGACATGATCGACCGCCGCTGGCCCTACCAGACCGGCAAGAACATCGCCGCCGGGATCAACGCCGGACGCATCCGCATGGGTGACAAGCACCTCGGCCATTTCGCCCAGGACGCCGGTTACGGCTTCTACACCGAGAACGGCCGCTATGACATCGGCATCATCGAAGTCTCGGCGATCACCGAAGACTGCGGCCTGGCGCTGACCACCTCCTGCGGCATCGTCGCTGAAGCGCTCCACCTCTGCGACAAGATCATCATCGAGGTCAACACCGGACAGCCCTCCTTCGAGGGGATGCACGACATCCACATGCAGCAGAAGCCGCCGCACCGCGCGCCGTTCCTGATCACCGCGGCCGATACCCGCATCGGCACTCCCTATGTGCCCTGCGACCCGGACAGGATCGTCGCCATCGTCGAGAGCAAGCTCCGCGACAAGGGCCGCGCCTTCACCGAGATGGACGACACCTCTGAAGCGATCGCCGGCCACATCATGGAGTTCTTCGCCCACGAGATCAAGCGCGGCCGTCTCCCCGAAAACCTGCTGCCGCTGCAGTCGGGCGTCGGCTCCATCGCCAACGCGGTGGTCGGCG
>JBFYXI010000024.1:0-4440 GCA_041310635.1 Desulfuromonadaceae bacterium
AGAGTGGGCCGGGGCAACCCGGCCCACTCCTCACGTGTCATGGCAAGGGCGTTGTCTTTTCCCTGGAAGAAGAGTATCTTGACCAGAATATACTCTCTCCAGGAGCACCGCCATGTTCGGACTGGGCACTTCGGAACTGATCATCATCCTGATCCTCGTGCTGATCATCTTCGGCGCCGGCAAACTGCCGCAGGTCGGAAAATCCCTCGGCCAGGGGCTGCGCAACTTCAAGGACGGCATGAAGGACGCGGAAAAGGGGGAGACCGACAAGACCGAGATCGACACCAAGGACAAGCAATGAACTGATACCGTCCGCCGGTCGCAAAGTTTCCCAGATAATCGTAAAAAAGAGCCGCCCAGTGTGACCGGGGCGGCTCTTCACGTTACGAGCTGGTAGTGCGGTCAGGCGTTTGGCTCGATGGTGACCACCACCCGCCGGTTGAGCTGCTTGCCGACTGCCGTTGCGTTGTCGGCGATCGGCTGGGATTCGCCAAAGCCTACGGTGTTGATGCGCGCCGCCGCAACCCCCTGCTGTACCAAGGCGTTGCGCACGGCCTCGGCACGACGCACCGACAGATCCTGGTTGAACGCTTCCGAACCGTCGCTGTCGGTATGCCCGGCCACCCTGATCCGCGTCTCGGGATACTGGATCAGCACCTGGGCCACCCGGTTAATCTCCTGGTAGGCTCCGGCCTTCAGAGCGGAGGATCCGGAATCGAAGAGCACGTCAGACTTGAAGGTCACGGCCAGAACATCGGCATCGCGGCGGATGCTGGCACTTTCACTGGCGGCGAACTGCTGCTGCAGGGCTGCTTGCTGGTTGTCCATGTATCTGCCGATGCCGGCGCCGGCCAAGCCACCGACGGCCGCACCGATGCCCGCGCCGAGCAGGGTCCCCTTGGTGTCGCCACCGATCGCCTGCCCCAAGCCGGCACCGACGGCCGCACCGATTCCGGTTCCGTAAACGGCGCCTTTCTGGGTCGTGGACATCGGCTGCGCGCAACCGACAGCTGCCAGTGCACACAAGGCCACCATCGCCGTAGCTTTACTGAATTTCATGTCATGCCTCCTCATTCGTCGGTTGATGCCGCCCGCCTCGGGCGTCTGAGAAACTAGCCTAACTTTGCCACATTGACGGAAAATCGCAAGTCCCATCGCGCTTCGGTAAAGCTGCCTGATGCTTGCCATCACCGGGGCGGCATGCTACTTATTTAGCCTTGCGATTTTGACGCATGCCCAACAAAGAGGTTTACCGAGACGATGAAAATTTCCCGAGGTGAAGTAAAACATGTTGCCCGCCTGGCCCGCCTGTCGCTCAGTGACGCGGAGCTCGATGCCCTGACCGGGGAGATGGACGCGATCCTGGCTTACGTCGACCAGCTCGACTGCCTGGACACCAGCGCCATCACCCCGACCGCCCACGCCGTGCCCATGGCTAACGCCTTCCGCACTGACGAAGTGCGGCCTTCCTTTGACCCCTCACAGGCCATGAACAATGCTCCGGCAGCCGACCCGGCCGGTTTCCGCGTGCCGCGGGTCATCGAATAGGGGCGGGCAGACATGGTTCTTTACGACAAAACGCTGACCGAGTTGCGCAGCGGTCTCGACCGCCGTGAGTTCTCCGCCGTCGAAGCGACCCGCGCCTGCCTGGAGCGCATCGCCGCCACCGACCCGCGGCTCAACACCTTCATCACCGTCTGTGCCGAGCAGGCGCTGGCCGAGGCGGAGGCCGCCGACCGGCGCCTGGCGGCCGGCGACCCGGCGCCCCTGACCGGGATTCCCCTGGCGGTCAAGGACATCTTCAATACCAGCGGCGTGCGCACCACCTGCGCCTCGAAAATTCTTGACAATTATATCGCTCCCTACGACGCCACCGCCTTCGCCCGCCTCAAGTCCCAGGGTGCGGTACTGCTCGGCAAGCTCAACATGGACGAGTTCGCCATGGGCAGCTCCAACGAGAACAGTGCCTACGGTGAGGTGCGCAATCCCTGGAACACCTCCTGCGTGCCGGGCGGCTCGTCGGGGGGGAGCGCCGCCTGCGTGGCCGCCCGCCTGGCCCCGGCGGCTCTCGGCACCGATACCGGCGGCTCGATCCGCCAACCGGCGTCCCACTGCGGGGTGGTCGGCCTGAAGCCGACCTACGGCCGGGTGTCGCGCTACGGAGTGATCGCCTACGCCTCGTCCCTCGACCAGGTCGGGCCGGTCACCCGCAACGTAGCTGACTGCGCGCTGCTGTTGCAGGCCATCGCCGGCCACGATCCCCTCGATTCGACCTCGGTGGATACTTCGGTACCTGACTATGCGGCCGGCCTGGCCCCGGACATGCAAGGGCTGCGCATCGGCCTGCCCCGTGAGTACTTCATCGCCGGGCTCGACACCGATGTTCGCGCCGCCGTCGATGCTGCCGTGGCCACCTGCCGCGACCTCGGCGCCGAGGTCGTCGAGGTCAGCCTGCCGCACACCGGGTACGCGGTGGCCTGCTACTACCTGATCGCCACGGCCGAGGCCTCCAGCAACCTGGCCCGCTACGACGGCGTACGCTTCGGCCGGCGCGCCGAGGGCGCCGGCGGTCTGCTCGAGATGTTCACGCAGAGCCGCGCCCAGGGGTTCGGCAGCGAGGTCAAGCGGCGCATCATGCTCGGCACCTACGCCCTCTCCTCGGGCTACTACGACGCCTACTACCTCAAGGCGCAGAAAGTCCGGACCCTGATCCGCCAGGACTTTCTCGCTGCCTTCGAGAAGGTCGACGTGCTCCTCACTCCGGTGGCGCCGACCCCGGCCTTCCGCCTCGGCGAGAAGACTGCCGACCCGCTGCAGATGTACCTCTCGGACATCTTCACCATCCCGGTGAACCTGGCCGGCACCTGCGCCCTCAGCCTCCCCTGCGGCTTCTCGGCCGCGGGCCTGCCGATCGGCCTGCAGCTGGTCGGCAGGCCCTTCGCCGAAGGGGAGCTGCTGCGCGCCGCCTACGCTTACGAGCAGGCGACGGAATGGCATAAACGCAAGGCGAATATCTGAAAACCGGATTCAGAATTCGTGGATTCAGGAGAAAAGCTAAAACGCTTTCGACTTCATTCTGAATCCTGAATCCTGAATCCTGAACTCCGAGGTTTTATGAACTACGAACCCGTCATCGGTCTGGAAGTCCATGTCCAGCTGACTACCAGGAGCAAGATTTTCTGCGGCTGCTCGACCGCCTTCGGCCAGGTGCCCAATTCCCAGACCTGCCCGGTCTGCCTCGGTCTCCCCGGAGCACTGCCGGTGCTGAATTACCGGGCCGTCGAGTACGCCATCCGCACCGGGCTGGCGACCAACTGCCGCATCGCGCCGCACTCGGTCTTCGCCCGCAAGAACTACTTCTACCCCGACCTGCCCAAGGGCTACCAGATCTCCCAGTTCGAGCTGCCGGTCTGCCAGCACGGTTGGCTGGATATCGAAGGGGAGTGGGGAACCAAACGCATCGGCATCACCCGCATCCACATGGAGGAAGATGCCGGCAAGCTGCTGCACGGCGAATCGCCGGGGAGCAGCCAGAGCTCCTTCGTCGATCTCAACCGGGCCGGCACGCCGCTGCTGGAGGTCGTTTCCGAGCCTGACCTGCGCACGGCCGACGAGGCCGTGGCCTACCTGAAGAAACTTCATCAGATCGTGGTCTACCTCGGCGTCTGCGACGGCAATCTCGAGGAGGGAAGCTTCCGCTGCGATGCCAACGTGTCGTTGCGACCATGCGGCCAGGAGCAGTTCGGCACTCGTGCCGAGATCAAGAACATCAACTCCTTCCGCTTCGTCAAGCAGGCGATCGAACACGAGATCGAACGCCAGGCCGACCTGCTCGACAGCGGCGGCAAGGTGGTGCAGGAGACCCGCCTGTTCGATGCCCAGACCGGCATGACCCGCTCTATGCGCGGCAAGGAGGAGGCCCACGACTACCGCTACTTCCCCGACCCCGACCTGGTGCCGCTGGAGATCGACGAAGCATGGATCGCCGCGGAGCGGGCAGAGATTCCCGAACTCCCCGAGGCGCGCCGCCAGCGCTATCAGCAGGTGTGGGGGTTGAGCGCCTACGATGCCGAGGTACTCACCGCCGAACGGCCGCTGGCCGATTATTTCGAGGCCTGCGTGGCGCTGCTGCCCACCCAGGCCAAGTCGGTCGCCAACTGGGTGATGGGAGAGCTGACCCGCAAGCTCAACGACAGCGGGCTGAGCATTGTCCAGAGCCCGGTGACGCCTCAGCTCCTCACCGACCTGCTGAGGTTGATCGAGGCGGGGACGATCTCGGGCAAGATCGCCAAGATCGTCTTCGACGAGATGTGGGCGAGCGGCCATGAGCCGGTACGGATCGTCGAGGAACAGGGGCTGGTGCAGCTTTCCGACAGCGGCGCCATCGAAGCGATCGTCGACGAGGTGCTCGCCGCCAGCGCGGCCCAGGTCGAGCAGTAC
>JBFYXI010000035.1:0-26329 GCA_041310635.1 Desulfuromonadaceae bacterium
CGCCTGATCGCCGACCAAAGCCGCGAGCAGAGCCGTCTCGAAGAGTTCCGCGACCGCCCGGCCCAGACCGCCGACGGCGCGCGGGTCACGCTGCGCGCCAACATCGGCCTGATCAGCGACATCGAGGTGGCCCGCCGCTACGGCGCCGAAGGCGTCGGGCTCTATCGCACCGAGTTTCCCTACATGGCGCGCGGCGACTTCCCGAGCCGCGAGGATCAGTACGAACTTTACCGGCGCGTGGTCGAGGGATTCGAAGGCCAGCCGGTGACCATCCGCACCCTGGACATCGGCGGCGACAAGGCCCTCCCCTATTTCGCCCCTCCCCAGGAAGACAACCCGTTCATGGGGTGGCGCTCGGTACGCGTCTCTCTCGACAATCGCGACATCTTTCGCACCCAGATCGAAGCCATCCTGATGGCTGGCCAGCATGGCCCGGTGCGCCTGCTTTTCCCGATGATTTCCAACCTCGACGAAGCGTGGGCCTGCCGCGAGGTGATTGCCGAGGCGCAACAGAGCCTGAGGCTGGCCGGAATCCCCCATGCCGGGCAACTGCCGGTCGGAGTGATGATCGAGGTGCCCGCAGCGGTCCGGCTGGTGTCGCGGCTGGCCCGGGACTTCGACTTCTTCGCCCTCGGCACCAACGACCTGATCCAGTACCTGCTCGCCGCCGACCGCAACAACCCCCTGGTCAGCAAGCACTATGACCCGCTCCACCCCGCCGTTCTGCAGGCGATTGCCGAGGTGATCGCCGCTGCCGTCCGGCTCGGCCGCGATGTCTCCCTGTGCGGCGAGATGGCCACCGACCCGCAGAATCTGCTGGTTCTCCTGGGGATGGGTCTGCGCGAATTTTCCATGCCCGCTCCCTACATCCCCCGCATCAAGGCGTTCCTGGCGGGGGTCAGGACCGATTTTGCCCGGCAGGTCTGGCAGGAAGTCTCCGCCTTCGATACCAGCACCGAAATTCGCCAGCGGCTTGCGCAACGGCTCGGCGAGATCGCCACCGGACCCTGATCGCGGCGGCGCCATGTCCCTGACCTGCACTGCCCGGACCTGGCCCTTGGGAGCGCGCCCCGACCACCGGACCGCGGGGCGGGTCGAAACTGTCCTCATCTCTTATGAACTGTTCCAGCACAACTGAGCGGCATCGACAGCCAGGACCCTTTGCGTGAACGTCGCCGTCTGCTATACCCCTGAGCCGCCCCTCGCGCCGGAGCAGCGCACGGCACTCCCGCCCTACAGCTCTCCCGGCAGCGAAGCGACAGCCCGCGAGGTGGTTCGGGCGTTGCAGGGCCTCGGCCACCGCCCGACGCTGGTCCCGCTGACCGACGATGCCCAGCTGTTCCTGCGCGAACTGAAGCTGGCGCGGCCGAAAGTGGCCATCAACCTGGCCGGCGGCCTGCATGGCGACGGACGCCGCCACCTGCACGCCGCGGCCCTGCTCGACTTCACCGGCATCCCCTATACCGGCGCCGCCCCCAATGGCCTGGCCCTGGCCCAGGACAAGGCCCGCACCAAAGACATCCTGTTGCGCCACGGGCTGCCCGCGCCACGCTACCACCTGGTGAAGGTCAACGATCAGTTCCCCAAGCTGCGCGACCTCGCCTGGCCGTTGCTGGTCAAGCCGCGCTTCGGCCAGGGGTGCCGGGGCATCGCCGGAGACAGCGTGGTCACCAATGAGAAGGAATTGCAACGGATGGTCAACGCCCTGCATGAGCGCTTCCAGCATGGCGCGTTGATCGAGGAATACGTCGAAGGCCGCGAAATCCACGTCACCATGCTTGGCAACAGCGAACACCAGTTCCTGCCGGCGGTGGAAATCCGCTTCGCCGCCAACCTCCCCTATCCGATCCTCACCGAAGCGCTGCTGGAGGCGAAGCGCCAGCCCGGCTACACCCTGGCAGCCCCGGCCGCCTTGCTCAAGCGCGAGGAGTTCCTGCTGCGCGACCTGGTGTTGCGCGCCTCCCGCCTGCTCGAATGCCGGGATTACCTGCGCGTCGACTTCCGCCTGCGCGACGGGCTGCCGTGGATCATCGACGTCAATGCCAATCCAAGCCTGGCTGCCGGTCAGACGCTGATGCGGGCAGCTCAGGCGGCACGCCTGCCCCTTCCCCACGTGGTCGAGCATCTGCTGCGCTGCGCCCTGGAGCGCGCCGCCGCTTCACCGCCGGCCGCCTCCTGACCGGTCGACAGTTTCCCTTAGGTCCTGCCAAACCGATCCCGAACCGACCGCCCTGGACACCCGTCGTCACAGCCGTGCTATGATGACAGTCAGGGTTCAGATGGTCAGGCGTCAGAAGCGTGGCACCAACTCACGGAGGAGGATGTCATGCCGTGCAGGCAACGATACATGCTGGCCGGTGTTGTTCTGGTGCTGCTGACAGTGGTCGCCGGCACGCCGGGCCAGGCGGAGAACAAAGTCATGGCAAACCGGGATGAACTGTCCACAGCCACCTTTGCCGGCGGCTGTTTCTGGTGCATGGAGCCGCCCTTCGATCAGCTCGCGGGGGTGATCGCAACGATCTCCGGCTACACCGGCGGCCACAAGGCCAATCCGAGCTATGAAGACGTAACCGGGGAGACCACCGGGCACTTCGAAGCGCTGCAGGTTCTCTACGACCCGGCAAAGATCAGTTATGATCAGCTGCTCGAGGTCTTCTGGCGCAACATCAACCCGACCGATGCCGGTGGCCAGTTCGTCGATCGCGGGCCACAATACCGCAGCGCCATCTTCTATCACGACAGCGACCAGCAACGCCTCGCCGAGGCATCCAAAGCCAGGCTGGCGGCCGCGGGACGCTTCCGGGCAGCGATCGTCACGCCGGTCCTCCCGGCCGGCCCCTTCTACCCGGCCGAGGAGTACCACCAGGACTACTACGAGAAGAACCCGATCCGTTACAAGTTCTACCGTTACAATTCGGGACGGGACCGGTTTCTCGAGGAGACCTGGGGGAAAGGAAAATCCAAGTAGGAGCGGGTGGTGCTCAGGGCGCTGCCGCTTCCAGGGGCCTGACCGGGGTGAACCTGCCCTTGGCCGCGTCCCAGCGGTAGCCTCCCGCGTTCCACAGGCGCTCCAGTTCCAGCCAGTCGATATGCACTCCGGCCATTTCGTCGACGACATAGGAGGCCTGTAGCATTTCGCTGTCGTCGATCCGGCCGTCGCCGTCCAAGTCGGCCCATAGCTTCGGGGCCACGGCCACTTGGCTTTGGCCGGTGACCGGCAGCGCCGACTTGGTGTTGCCTGCCCCCGCCACGACCTCCCCACGGAACACCCCGAAGCTCCCCGGAACCGCCCGGTCGTCGACTTTGATCAGGTAGACGACCCGGTCCCTGACATCGCCGGTCTTGACGATCCAGCGAACCATGCCGCTATCGTTGTCCAGGCTTGAAGGGGGCGGGTTCGCCTGCTGCAGCGTCCAGCCTTTCGGCAACGCCTCCCGGAGGATGAAACCACTGTCGTCGTTGCGTTGCGCCAGGCGGACCTGGACGGGGATGACCGTACCGGGAGCGGCATAGCGCGGCAGAACCCGCTCGGCGACGATGCCCGCCGGGGACATGGGGCTTTCCCGGTAGTACCAGAACATCGCCAGCAATACGCCGAGGATGCAAGCCGCCAGAATTCCGGCCACGATCGCGACCCGCACCTGGCGTGGCGACGTGGGCGCCTGCGTTGCGGCCGATGGCTGGCGCAGCAATTCCTCCACCGGCACTTCGAGAGCTTCCGCCAGCTTCAAGGCATTTTCCCGCCGCATGGTCGGGTAGCGGTTGTTCTCCCAGCGTGAAATCGTATCGGTCGTCACCCCCACCACCTTGCTGACATACAGCTGGGTGAGCCGTTTTTCCTCCCGCAGGCGTTTGAGGACTTCACCATCCAGGGAAACGCTGGCTGGAATATCGACGGTATTACGATTCATACTCATACTCTAGCAGACCGGAGAGTGCGAGTAAACCGCCCTCAACGCCCATTGACATACTCGACATTTAAAATGCAACCAATCGTAATTACTGTTTTTTATATAGACATCTAGTAACATTTACCGCGATGTCTGATGTAATTTCCGAAAAATCCCGCTATAGCATAGACAACCGGACACGGGCTCTGGAGAGCCCACACAATCACCCCAAACCGAGGAGGAAGAGATGAAACGTCTAATCGTCATGTTGCTGGTTCTGGTGTTCGTGGGCATGGGCCTGGCCATTGCGGCCGACTCCGTGGTCTACGAAACAAAGCAGGGCAACGTCACCTTCAATCACAAGGCCCATGCCGACAAACTGAAGGATTGCGCCAAGTGTCACCAGGGCACCCCTGCCAAGATCGAGGTCACCAAGGACGGTGCCCACAAGGACACCTGCAAGAGCTGCCACCAGCAGATGGGCGCCCCCACCAAGTGTGGCGACTGTCACAAGAAGTAAGTCGAGACGTACAGCGCAAAGGGCGCTGGATATCCAGCGCCCTTTGCCTCCTGCGGAAACCGCGACAAAACCCGCCTCAGCCGGTCCGTTGCACATCCACCGCCACTTTCAGCTCATGCTCGCCCCCGCCAAAGGCCACCCCCCTCAAGGGGGTCACGTCGGCATAATCACGTCCCCAAGCTACCGTAATATGCCGCTCCCCCGGCCGCTGATTGTTGGTCGGATCAAAATCGAGCCAGCCAACTCCAGGCTGGAACACGGAGAACCAGGCATGCGAGGCGTCGGCACCGACCATCCGCGCCTTTCCGGCCGGCGGATCGGTTTCGATATAGCCGCTCACATAACGTGCCGCCAGGCCCCGCGAGCGCAGGCAGCCGATCGCCAGATGGGCAAAATCCTGGCAGACGCCGCAACGATGCTGGATGACCTCCTTCAACGGGGTGGCAATGGTGGAGAACTCCGGATCGTACCTGAATTCGGCGTGAATTCTCTGCGTCAGGTCGTGTACGGCGGCATCGAGCGAACGTCCCGGGGCGAAGGAGGGCCGGGCGTAGTCAGCCAGCAGGTCGTCCTCGTTGATCATCGGTGAATCCAGCGTAAACTGGAAGGCTTCGAAAACTTCCGCGGAGCGGCTGTTGCACAATCGCTCACGCACCGTCTCCCAGGAAAGGCTTTCGACCTGGTCGAAGAGGTTCAACTCCGGCTGCGACACCTCCACCTCGCTGACGGCCTTCACCCGCAGTTTGTCGTGAGGCTGCTGGATGGAGAAGTAGTCCGTCCGGTTGCCGAAAAAATCGCGGCCCAGGTAGTGGTCGTTGGGGAGGGGATCGACCTGCAGCACCGCAGAAAAAACCTTCTGGCCGGGCAGTTCTCTCGGCACCATCCGGGCGAGATTGTAACATATCCCGACCTGGGCGCCGTAACTGAACTCCGTCGTGTGGGACACGCGATACTTCATATGTCCTCATCCTGTACTTGCGGCGCCAGCTGCTTTGGTGGGTGCGCATGGCTGAAATAGGTGCTGTTGATGACATCGGAAAGTCGCCACAAACTGTTTGCCTGACTGGTCAGAAGACCCTCCAGGGCCGCGTAGATGCCCTGCTCTTCCTCAAGCTGCGACAACGCCACCCCATCGGCCAGGCGCAGTTCGGTAAAGGCCCCGAGCACACAGTGTTCATCCCTGCCGAGACGTTCTTTGCATTTGTCATGCGGCAGGTCGGCGATGTGCCGTTGCAGATGTTCGAGCTGGTAGGCCAGTGACCGCGGATGCTGCTGGTCCATCAGCATCAGTTCGAGGAACGTGGGCAGATGCATATATGAGCGGTAGCGTCGGCGGAAGGTGTTGAGACTGTCGCAAATGACCAGGATCGTCTCCATCAGCTGCCGCTGGACCGCATCGTCCAGACGGGGCACCAGGGCCGCGCGCAACAGCGAGATCAGCCCCAGCCCCCGCTCCAGTCGGCGGCCGATGTCGAGGAGCAGCCAGCCCGCCTCCCGGGTCATGCTCTCCGCCGCCAGCCCGCTGAAGGCAACCAACTGCATGACCAGGTGATCGAGGCGCTCTTCCATCCGGCAAGTCACCGGCTCGGGCGTTGTTTCATCGAACCAGTTTTGCTGGATCGCATCGATGATCCGCCAGATTTCCACCAGCCAGTGATCCCTGACGGTCATTGCCACCTGGCTGAAAGACTGCAGCACCGAAGCCAGGCTGCCGGCCCGGTCTGCCTCCTGCAGGAGCGACTGCAGTTCAGCACGGGGATTGCGCAGCAGGGCGCCGGCGCCTTTGCCGACGAACCCGGGGTAGGTCGAGGTGACATGAGTCACGGCCCGCAGCAGGCTGTGGAGGCATGGTTTCAGCAGGCTGCTGTCGGCATCCCGCTGTTCTCTGCGGAGCGTCAGAATGGCCCGCAGCAGCCGGGCCGCGCCTTCGGCGCGCTCCACGTAACGGCCCGCCCAGAACAGGTTGTCAGCGGCCCGGCTCGGCAACGGCTCGGCCCGGAAGGGCAGAAACTGGTCATGCTTGGGCTGCCGCCACAAGCTCACGTAGTTGACCGGAGTATTCGACAGGACCCAGGTGTCCTTGCTGCCGCCACCGGATTTGTTCGACACCACCAGCTCCCCCTCGTTGGGGGCGATGCGCGTCAGGCCGCCCGGCATAGCCGTGTAGCCATTGCCGCTGGCCACCAGGAAGGAACGCAGGATCGCATGACGCGGCGCCACCCAGCCGTCGACCAGGGAGGGCGCCGTCGAGAAGCTGACCATCTCCTGGCCGATAAAAAGGTGCGGCTTGTGCAGGATGCGCTCGCGCAGTGCGGCCAGTTCGGTCTTGGTCAGCTGGGCGCCGAAGATCGCGCGGTAGCCTCGCGTGCGGTAAATCGGCTTGATGACCAGCTTGGCGAGATTGTCCAGGACGAAACTGCATTCGCGCTGCTGGCCGCACCACCAGGTCGCTACCGAGGGGAGCTTGAGCTCTTCGCCGAGCAAGTGCTTGGCGATCCCCGGCAGGAAAGGCATCAGCCCGGGATTCTCGAGGACCGCGCTGCCGATCGGGTTGACGATCGCCACGTGGCCGAGCCGCGAGGCCTGCACCAGGCCGGTTATGCCGAGCCGGGAATCCTCGCGCAGCTCGAGGGGGTCGCAGTAAGCGTCATCGAGCCTGCGCAGGAGGACATCGACCTGGCGCAGCCCCTCCAACGACTTCAGCCAGACCCGCCCGTCGCGAACGCTCAGGTCGTCCCCCTGGACCAGGGTGTAGCCGAGATAGTCGGCGAGGTAGGCATGCTCGAAGTAGGTCTGGCTGTAGGGGCCGGGGGTCAGCAGCACGATCCGGGGATCTTCGCGGTTCTGTGGTGCAAGCCGGGTGAGCTGGTCGCGCATCAGCTGGAAGAAGGTGGCCAGGCGTTTGACGTGGCAGTCGCGGAACAGCGCCGGTGCGACGCGCGTCATGACCATGCGGTTCTCGAGCGCATAGCCGGCCCCGGAAGGGGACTGCGCCCGGTCGTCGAGCACCCACATCCGGCCGTCGGGACCGCGGGCGAGGTTGACGGCGCAGAAGACCAGGGGCTGGCCTGAAAAGGCCGGGGCTCCCGCGCAGCAGCGCTGGAAACCGCCATGGCTGAAAATCAGCTCTGCGGGCAGCAGCCCCTCCCTGAGCAGACGCTGGGAGCTGTACAGATCGGCCAGGACCAGGTTGAGCAGTTCGGCCCGCTGCACCAGGCCGGCCTCGATTGCCACCCACTCCGCATCACTGATGAACAGCGGTATCGGGTCAAGTTGCCAGGGCCGGGCGGCGCCACGTGGACCGTCGATGACGTTGAAAGTCACCCCGTTTTCGCGCATCAGGCGCTGGGACTCAAGGTGACGGCGCTCCAGCCCCTCCCGCCCGAGCTGGTCGATCTCCTCCTTGAGAATTTGCCAGTGGGGGAGAAGCTGGCCCTCCCCGGCATACATTTCGTCGTATCCTGCCAGGCGGGTCGCATAGAACTGGCTGGCGGACCCGGACTGCTCTTCAACCGGCTGCTGCACGCTCGATCCTTATCCTGCCATATTCCGGCAACGTTTATGCTTGCGGCGATTATATGCCAGGCTGACGGCGCAAATCCACGGTATAGGGGAACTCCTCGTTGGCTTCCTCGACAGGCGGCGCCATCGGCCGGATCGGGCCGGCTTCGGGAGTGAAGGTGCCGGCCCCGGCACAGACCGGCGGCGGCATTTGCACTGCCGCCGGGGTGCCGCCCAGATCCCAGAACCGGGTGATCCGCCGGGCCTCGGCCTCGCAGGCATTGACGGGGAACACCTCGTAACTACGGCCGCCTGGGTGGGCAACGTGGTAGGTGCAGCCACCGATAGCCAGCCCGCTCCAGGTATCGATCACGTTGAAGACCATTGGCGAATGCGGCTTGATGGTGGGGTGCAGGGCCGAAGGTGGCTGCCAGGCCCGGTAGCGGACGCCGACCACGTATTCCCCCTGGCGGCCGGTGGCGCGCAGGACCAGGCGCCGACCATTGCAGACCACCGCATGACGCGGCTCGGTCAAGCCGGTCATGCGCAGTTGCAGCCGCTCCACCGACGAATCAACGAAACGGGCGGTCCCCTGGCTCCCCATCTCCTCGCCGAGGACGTGCCACGGCTCGATGGCGAAGCGCAGCTCGAGTTCCATGCCGTCGATGGCAACGGCACCGAAGTGGGGGAAGCGGAACTCGAGAAATGGCTCGAACCACTCCAGTTCGAAAGGATAACCGCCCCGCCGCAGGTCGGCGACCACCTGCCGCATGTCTTCGCGGACGAAGTGCGGCAGCAGGAAGCGGTCGTGCAGTTCGGTCCCCCAGCGCACCAGTTCGTGGCTGTACGGTTCTTTCCAGAACCAGGCGATGAGGGTCCGCAGCAACAGATTCTGCACCAGGCTCATGCGGGCATGGGGCGGCATTTCGAAAGCCCGCAGCTCGACCAGGCCGAGCCGCCCGGAAGGGCTGTCCGGGGAGTAGAGCTTGTCGATGCAGAACTCGGCTCGGTGGGTGTTGCCGGTCATGTCGACCAGCAGGTTGCGCAGCAGCCGGTCGACCAGCCAGGGGGCCGGCACTTCCCCTGCCGGCATCTGCTGGAAAGCGATTTCCAGCTCGTAGAGCGCGTCGTTGCGCGCCTCGTCGACTCTGGGCGCCTGACTGGTCGGGCCGACGAACATGCCAGAAAAGAGGTAAGAAAGCGCCGGGTGGTGCTGCCAGTAAGTGATCAGGCTGCGCAGCAGGTCGGGGCGGCGCAGCACCGGACTGTCGGCCGGCGTGGCCCCGCCGATGGTAATGTGATTGCCACCGCCGGTCCCGGTGTGGCGCCCATCGAGCATGAACTTTTCGGCGGCGAGGCGGCTCTGGCGGGCTTCTTCATAGAGGGTCACGGTGTTGTCGACCAGTTCACGCCAGGAGGCGGCCGGATGGATGTTGACTTCGATGACGCCGGGGTCGGGGGTGACCAGCAGGCGCTCCAGACGGGAGTCCCGCGGCGGCTCATATCCCTCGATAACCACGGCCAGCGACAGTTCGGCGGCAGTCGATTCGACGACTGCGACCAGTTCGAGGTAGTGCTCCAGCATGGCGAGCGGCGGCATGAATATATGCAGTCGGCCGTCCCGCGCCTCGACGCACAGGGCGGTGTGCGGCACCTCGACCAGCGGCGCGCCGGGTCCGTCGGCGACCGGCTGCGGCGACTGCCCGGGATGCGGGGCGGGCGCTGGCTCCACCTGGCTGAAACGTTTGGCGACCTCGCCGTGATAATCGGCCAGCGGCGGCAAAGGGCCGAACTGGTCGTGCTCCGCCTGGATATCGCCCCGGTCCGGCGCCACCCGGGGCAGTGCCTCGAGGGGGAGGCGCAAGCCCATGGCCGAACCGCCGGGGACCAGATACATCCGGCCGCGACGGAATTCCCACGGGCCGCTGCGCCAGTGCCGGGCGCCGGCATCCCACTGCAGCGGCATGGCGAAACCGGTCGCCACGCCGAGCCCCCGCTCAAGCAGCTGCGCCAGGTAGCGGCGTTCGAGCGGATCATCCAGGTCGGCATCGAGCGGATCGACGTTGATCGGCAGCGTCCCCTCCTTCCAGAGGTAGTAGAAGGTGTCTTCAAAGCCGGGCACCACACAATGCGGAGTGACGCCAAGGCGTGCCGCCAGGTGGTGCGCGAAGCGCCCGGCGTGATCGACGGTCATGCCGCCGTCCTGACCGATGTCGGCCAGCAGCTTGGGATTCTGCCAGACCGCAATCCCGTCCTTGCGCCAGAAGCAGGCGTAGGACCAGCGCGGCAACACTTCGCCGGGGTACCACTTCCCCTCGCCGAAGTGCAGCACCCCGCCGGCACCGAAGGCCTCGCGCAGGCGCCGCACCAGGTCATTCGCCAGCTTGCGCTTGTGCGGACCGTCAGCCCGGGTGTTCCATTCAGGTCCCTCCATGTCGTCGCTGGACACGAAGGTCGGTTCGCCGCCCATGGTCAGGCGCACGTCCCCTTGCGCAAGCTCGGCATCGACCTGTTCGCCGAGGGCGTCGATCCGGGCCCACTGCCCGTCGCTGTAGGGCTTGGTGACCCGCGGATCCTCGTGAATGCGGGTGACCGTATTGAAGAACTGGAACGTCACCTCGCACGGGTCGGTCGCCCCGGTCACCGGGGCGGCGCTCTCCGGATGGGGGGTGCAGGCGAGCGGGATGTGCCCCTCGCCGGCAAAGAGCCCCGAAGTCGGATCGAGTCCGACCCATCCGGCCCCGGGGATGTAGACCTCGGCCCAGGCATGCAGATCGGTGAAATCCGCCTCCGGCCCCGACGGGCCGTCGAGGGACTTTTCATCGGCGGTCAGCTGGATCAGGTATCCGGAGACAAACCGGGCCGCCAGCCCCAGCTGGCGCAGGATCTGGACCAGCAGCCAGCCGGAATCGCGGCACGAGCCGACCGCCGTAGCAAGGGTCTCCTCGCAGCTCTGCACCCCCGGTTCCATGCGCAGCGAATACTTGACCGTCTCCCAAACCCGACGGTTGAGCGCGACCAGGAAATCGGCGGTGGGCTGTTTCTGACGCGGGAGATCTTGCAGCCAGGCCTGCAGCAGCGGTCCGTCGTCGTCGATCTCGAAGTACGGAGCCAGCTCCTTGTGCAGCCTGGGATCGTAGACGAAAGGCCATTGCTCGGCATAGTCCTCGATGAAGAAATCGAAGGGGTTGATAACCGTCATGTCCGCCACCACCTCGACCTCGATCTTCAGTTCGCGACACGGTTCCGGAAAGACCAGCCGGGCGAGGTAGTTGCCGAAGGGATCCTGCTGCCAGTTGAGAAAGTGCTTTTGTGGCGTGATGCGCAGGGTGTAGGCGCAGATCGGGGTGCGTGAATGCACTGCCGGCCTCAGTCGCAAGACGTGTGGCGCGAGGAAGACGGGACGATCGAAGAGATAATGCGTGACGTGGCTGCAGCAAACACGTATGGCCATGGTGATTCCTTTATTCGACGATCTGGGCCGGGGAGACGGGAGCCACGGGAATGGCGAAAAAGGTCTGGTGGACGGCCGCGCCGATCTGGTTGAGCCAGGTCTGCAGATTGTCGATGAACTCGTGCAGCCCGCCGGCCTTGATCTCCTCGAGCTGGGTGTAGTCGAGATCCGCCAGCAGCCGGCCGAGGGTCTTCTCGGCCGGGTTGGTGAAGTGGCCCCGCCTGGTTCCGGAGATGTTGCGCAGCGCCTGCTCGGCCGTGATCACACAATGGTGGATGGCGCGCGGGAACTCCTTGTCGAGGAGAAGGAACTCGATGATCCGGTCAGGAACGATCTGGCCGTAGCGCTTGCGGTACATCTCGAAGGCGCTGGCTGAACGCAGGATCGACCCCCACATGATGTGATCATAAGGCATGCCGACATATTCGACCGACGGCAGCAGGATAAAATACTTGACGTCGATGATCCGCGCAGTCTTGTCGGCGCGCTCGAGCATCCGCCCGAGCCGGGCGAACTCCCATCCCTCGCCGTGGGTCATGGTGTTTTCCGAAAGCCCGGCGAAGAGGTGGCTGGCCATCATGATCTCGACGAAGAACTCGTGGGGGAGCTCAATCGTGCCGCTCCGGCGCGAAGCGTCCCTGAGCATCAGGTAGAAGCTGTTGACCTGCTGCCACATCTCGGAGCTGATCCACTCCCGCACCGACCGGGCGTTCTCGCGCGCCGCCTGCAGGCAGGAGAGGATCGCGTTGGGATTGCGCAGATCGAAGGTGAGGAAGTGCACCACGTTCTCGCGGGTGAAGCTGTCATACAGCTCCTTGAACAGATCCTCGTCACCGGTGGTCACCACCAGGGGCTCCCACTGCTCGCCGACCCCGGCCGGCAGATCGAGGATCATATGATAGTTGGCATCCATGATCCGTGCCACGTTCTCGGCCCGTTCGATGTAACGCGCCATCCAGTAGATCGACTCGCCGACACGGCTCAGCATGTGGCACCCCCCTGCGACTGCGCATCGCCTGCCAGCACCCAGGTGTCCTTGCTCCCCCCGCCCTGGCTGGAGTTGACCACCAGCGACCCCTTCTTGAGGGCGACCCGGGTCAGGCCGCCGGGCATGACATAGATCTCCCGACCGTAGAGGATGTAGGGGCGCAGGTCGACATGCCGTCCTTCGAAATGGTCGTCGACCAGGGTCGGCACCCGCGACAGCGACAGGGTCGGCTGGGCGATGAAATTACGGGGGTTGGCCTTGACCTGCTCGCCGTAGGCGGCCCGCTCCGCGGGGGAGGCGTGCGGACCGACCAGCATGCCGTAGCCGCCCGACTCACCGACCTTTTTCACCACCAGCTTGTCGAGATTGGCCAGCACATGCTGCAAATCCTTCTCCCGCCAGCACAGAAAGGTTTCCACGTTTTCCAGGATTGGCTCCTGGGCAAGATAGAACCTGATCATCGCCGGAACATAGGCGTAAACGGCCTTGTCATCGGCCACGCCGGTACCGGGGGCGTTGGCCAGGGCCAAGCGGCCGGCGCGATAGGCGCGCATCAGGCCGGGGACGCCGAGCATCGAGTCGGCGCGGAAGACCTCGGGGTCGACGAAGTCGTCATCGATGCGCCGGTAAAGGACGTCGACCGGTTTGAGTCCACCCGTGGTCCGCATCATCACCCGGTCGTCGACCGTCACCAGATCGCGCCCCTCGACCAGTTCGATCCCCATCTGCTGGGCGAGGAACGAGTGCTCGAAGTAGGCCGAGTTATAGATGCCGGGAGTCCACACCGCCACCACCGGTTTGTCGCCGCGTTGCGGAGCCAGATTTTGCAACAATTCGAGCAGCCGGTTCGGATAGTCGGAAACCGGCATGACCCTGGCCGCATCGAAGGCCCGCGGGAAGCTGCGCTTCATGACCACGCGGTTCTCGAGGACATAGGAGACCCCCGAAGGGCAGCGCAGGTTGTCCTCGAGAACGTAGAAACGGCCATCGCCGCCGCGGACCAGATCGGTGCCGGTAATGTGGCACCAGACGCCGCCCGGTGGCTTGAGGCCGAGGCATTCCCGGCGAAAGCCGCTGGCCGAGCAAATCAGCTCATCCGGGATGATGCCGTCCCGGATGATCTTGCGGTCGTGGTAAACATCGTCGATGAAGAGGTTGAGTGCCTGGACCCGCTGTTTAAGGCCGGCCTCCATGATCACCCATTCGTTCTGGGGGATGATGCGCGGCACGATGTCGAAGGGGAAGATCCGCTCCGTGCCCTGCTCGTCACCATAGACGCTGAACGTGATCCCCATCTTCAGCAGGGCCTTTTCCGCCGCGTGCTGGCGAGTCATGAGCTCTTCGAGCGACAGCTCACGGAAACGGTTGACCACCGCCTCGTTGCCCGGCCGGGGCCGCCCCTCCGGGTCGAACATCTCGTCGTAGAAACCGCCGGTGTCGTAATCGTCAAAGCGCATGTCACACCCTCCCGGCCGCCTTTGCAATGGCAACGCAGCGGCATTATCATGTAACCTTGCAATCAATGAACCTTACCCGTGCACAAGGATCCCATGTCTTTCGAGTTTATCTTCTGGGACAATGACGGCGTGCTGGTCGATACCGAGGGGCTCTATTACCAGGCCTCGCGGGACGCCCTGGCCCTCGTCGGTTTTGAACTGACTGTTCAGCAGTTTACCACAATTTCCCTGGCCAGCGGCCGCAGTGTCTTCGAACTGGCCACGGACGACGAACGGCTCATGGGTGAACTGCGCCGGTGGCGTAACGCGCGCTACAGCGAACTGCTGGTCGAGCAGCAGTTGCTGCTGCCGGGGGTGCGGGAGACGCTGACGCGGCTGGCAGTGCATAAAAAGATGGCAATCGTCACCAGTTCGCGGCGCGACCACTTCGACCTCATTCACGCCGACACCGGCCTGCTGCATCTGTTCGACTTCATCCTCTGCCGGGAAGACTACCGCGCCGCCAAGCCGGACCCCGAACCCTACCTGCTGGCCCTGCAGCGCAGCGGCTGCGCGGCCCGGCAATGCCTGGTCATCGAGGATTCCGCCCGCGGCCTGGCCGCCGCCAAGGCCGCCGGGCTGACCTGCTGGGTGGTCCCCTCGCCGCAGACCCGGGGCCAGGATTTTTCCGCTGCCGACCAGGTCCTCGAACGCCTCGACACGCTGCCCACCCTGCTTGCCTGACAGCGGCGCGGACGCCCTTTTGGTTGCATATTTTTCTTGCATAAACGCTCCCAGCTTTGTTATATACAGCCAACTCTACGAATTGCCTGCAAATCGTAGAGCCTTTGGACCCCGCGTATCCCCCCCCTCCTTACGCGGGGTCTTTTTTTATCCAAAATCAGCCACCAGCCGTTTTCCCCTGCTGCCTTTTGCTACTTTTTTGCTTGACGCCGCAGCAGGCCCTCCCTACTATTTGCACTATGTACCCTGGCTCACGAGCCGGGGATTTCGCCCCGTGATTCCCCTCCTTCACGGGGCCATTTTTATCCCCCGCCTTTGTCACCGACCAGCTGCCTCTGCTATGCTGTAACAAGCGAGGCCCACGCCATGAGCAGCCCTTCCAGCCATCCTGACATCGCCACTCTCGACGCCGTCGACCGTGCGGCCCTGCCGGTCGACGGCGGCCCGGATTACAATCGCCTGATCTTCGAGAGCAGTCCCTATCTGCTGCAGCACGCCGGCAACCCCGTCGACTGGTATCCCTGGGGGGAGGCAGCCTTCGCCCGGGCCCGGGCGGAGCACAAGCCGGTCTTTCTGTCGATCGGCTATGCGACCTGTCACTGGTGCCATGTCATGGCGGCGGAATCGTTTGCCGACCCCACCGTGGCCGCCGTGCTCGCGCGTCACTTCATCGCTGTCAAGGTCGACCGCGAGGAACGCCCGGACATCGACCAGCAGTACATGACCGCCTGCCAGCTGATGACCGGCAGCGGCGGATGGCCGCTGACCCTGCTCCTCGACCCCGACCGCCGCCCGTTTTTCGCCGCCACCTATCTGCCGCCCACCGGGCGCGGCGGCCACGTCGGCCTGATCGAACTGCTCGAACGGGTCGCCGATCTGTGGCAGAGCCAGCCTGAGAGGGTGATCTCCTCGGGGGTACGGGTGGCAGCCGTGCTGACCGGCCTGGGACAGCAGGAGGCCGCTGCCGCCAGCCTGGAGGAACTCCCCCTGCGCCAGGCCCTGGCCGACTGGCGGGGCGGCTACGACAAGCGCCATGCCGGTTTCGGCGCCGCCCCGAAGTTTCCGGCGCCGCACAATCTCTCGCTGCTCTGGCGCCTGGCCGGCCGCTGCTCCGCCCCCGACGCCGGCCAGATGGCCGGAGCCACTCTCAAGGCGATCCGCGCCGGCGGGATCTATGACCAGATCGGCTTCGGCCTGCACCGCTACGCGGTCGATGCGGCCTGGGCCGTCCCGCACTTCGAGAAGATGCTTTACGACCAGGCGCTCTTCATCCATGCGGCCCTCGACGGCTATCAGGCCAGCGGCGAGGCGGCGTTCGCCGCCCTGGCCCGGGACACCATCGCTTATCTGCTGCGCGACCTGCGCAGCGCGGAAGGCGGTTTCTGCTGCGGCGAGGATGCCGACTCGGAAGGCCATGAAGGGACCTTCTATCTGTGGACGCCTGACCAGGTCCGCGCGGCGCTGCCGGTCGAACTGGCCGAACTGGCCTGTCGGGCTTACGGCATCACCCCGGCAGGGAACTTCGCAGAACGCTCGATCCCCTGGCAGGCCGTGTCCGGGGAGATCCTGGCCGAGGAATGGGGAATCTCCCCGGCCCTCGCGGCGGAGCGCCTGGAGGAGGCCCGCCGCGGCCTGCTGACAGCACGCGCGCGGCGCCCGCGGCCCCTGCGCGATGACAAGCTGCTGGCCGGCTGGAACGCCCTGACGGCCGGCGCCCTGGCCCGGGCCGGGGCGGTGCTCGACGAGCCGGCCTGGCTGGAGGCCGCCGGCACGGCTATCGATTTCGTGCTTGATGCCATGGTCGACGGACAAGGGCGGCTGCGCCGTGCCTGGCGGCGGCAGATTTCGGCGATCCCGGCCTTCGCCGAGGACTACGCGCTGCTGGGGTGGGGATTGACGGAACTGTTCCTGGCCAGCCAGGAAGCCCGCCGTCTCGAGCAGACCCTGCACTGGAGCGAACGTACCCTGGAGTTGTTCGGCGACGGCAGCGGCGATCTCTGGGAGAGCGGCGCGGATGCGGAAGCGGTGCTCGGCCGGGGGCGCAACCTGGTCGACGGGGCCATGCCGGCCGCCGGTTCGGTGCTGGCCCTGAACCTGCTGCGGCTGGCCGACCTGACCGGGGAAACACGGTGGCGCGCGGCCGGCTCACAACTGCTGTGCCGGCGGCTGGGACGCATGGGCGGACATCCCGCAGCCCATGCCCAGCTGCTGATTGCCCTCGACTACGCCCTCGGCCCGACCCAGCAGATCGTGGTTTCGCAAGGGACTACCGGGCAGGCTCAAGGTTTCCTGAGCGAAGTGCGGCAGCGCTTTTTGCCGCGCGCCATCTACATGCTGGCCGGCAGCGGCCGGGAGGAGCTGACCGCCCGGTCGCAACTGGCCGCCGCCCACGCCGTTCCGGACCAGTTTACCCGCGCCTGGTTCTGCAGCGGCCAGACCTGCCAGCCCCCGGCGGACACGCCCCGCGCCCTCGGCCGGCAGCTCGATGCGGCACTGGCAAGGGTCAGTGCGGCAACCCCTCCTTGAAGGCCCTGAGCAGGTTGGGGAGCAGCTGCTTCTTGCGCGACAGCACCCCTTTCAACTCGAACAGCTCCTCAGCCAGGCGCGGGTAGGCGATCAGCGCCAGCAATTCGCCCTCCCCTTGCACCAGCAGCAGGCTGTTCTGGGCGACGATATCGGTCACCAGCAGCCCGGCCAGATGCAGGTTCCGGTCGCGGCACAGCTCGGCCAGGCCCTCGGCAAGGACGCTGCGCCGGCTGTAAAATTCGTCGAAGCTGACGACTTCCACCTGGCCGAGGCCGAAGCGCCGGCCGCCGCTCTCATACTCCTTGAAGTCCGCGGTCAGCAGGGTGGTGACATTTGGATAGGCGTCGAGGGCGCTGCTGGCCTCGAAGATCCGCCGGCCGAACTCCGCCGGCACCAACCCGGCGTGCCGCCCGAGCCACACGGCCAGTTCATGGTCCACCGGAGTGGTGGTCGGCGACTTGAGCAGCACCGTGTCGGAGAGCAGCCCGGCCAGCAGCAGGCCGGCCACCCGCGGCTCCGGGTCAAGGCCGGCCTGGCGGTAGAGGGTCGCCACCACCGAGCAGGTGCTCCCCAGCGGCTGGTTGATGAAGCGAATCGGCGTATCGGTGTGGAAATTGCCGAGTCGGTGGTGATCGATCACCTCGAGGATTTCGACCTGATCGGCGCCGGGCACCGCCTGCCCCAACTCGTTGTGATCGACCAGGATCAACTTGAGAGCCGACGGCCGGAGCAGGTTGGTTTTGGTGACCACCCCGGCGACCCGGCCATCGCGGTCGAGCACCAGCACCCCGGGGGTGCTGCCGCGCAGCAGCAGCGGGCGCACCTCCGCAACCCGGTCGTCGAGCGCGACCACCGGTATGCCGCCATCGGCCAGGTGCCGCACCGGAGTCGACAGCCGGGTCAGCAGGGCGCTGGCGGCGGTGTCGCGCGGGCTGTTCAGGATCGACACGCCGGCGGCGCGCGCCGCCGCAATGACCGTCGCCTCGATCGGCAGGCCACCGGTGACGATCAGCAGACGCACGCCCATGGCGATGGCGTCGCGCTGGATGTCGCCCCGGTCGCCGGTCAGTACTACGGCCCGGGCCGGGTCGGTCGCCGCAAGGTGCTGACGAAAGGTACTCGCCTCCATCGCCCCGACAAACAGATCAAGGTCCCCTTCCCGCTCCGGCTCAAAGAGGCAGACGGCCGTGGCCCCGAGACAGGCCTGGATCGACGCCGGCGAGGTCAGCACCCGGCGGATGCCGCCCCCTTCGTCGGTCAGGAAGATCCGCTCGGTCAGCCGCTTGAGGATCAGGGCGCCAACCGACTGCCCCGCCGCGCCGACCACCGGCAGCAGGCGGATGTCGTGGCGACGCATGAGGTCGAGGGCCTGCACCAGGGGAGCTTCCCCCGCCACCGTGACCGGCTCACCCACAAGCACATCGCGGACCCGCGGGAAGACATCGTGGAGGCGTTCCGGGGGCGCTTCGCCGAGGGCTTCCAGGATGAATTCGGTCTGGCGATTGAGCTCGCCGGCCCGCGCCGGGCGCACGTTGGAACGCCCCTGCCGGCGGCACAGGGCGGCATAGCCGATCGCGCTGCAAATCGAATCGGTGTCTGGGTTGCGGTGCCCGACCACGTAAACGGTTTCGCGGCTCATGGTTGGCGTTGCTCCTTGCGCAGGCGCCCGTGAACATCGCCCATGCCGATGACGTTCTCGACGACGCCGCCGGCTGGCCGGCCGGCTTCGTCCATCCAGACGAAAAGTGAGGCGCCACCGGTCTCGAACACCTCGGGATCCACCCGGACCCGCAGCAGCGTTCCGCCGGCCGGGAAGGCATTGGCCAGCCGCTCGGGGCCGGTCAGCACTTCGACATCGATGGTCGAAACTCCCCGGCTGGTGAAAGTCGGAATCTGCAGATGCGTGCCGGGGAGCAATTGGCCATAGGCACCCGCACGCAAATTATAGAAACCGGTCAGAATGTCGACCGGGGTCTCTCCGGGAGGCAGTGCGAAAACCAGCCCGGGGGCGAACTTCCCGTTCTCCCCCTTTTCCTGGTAAACCTTGCCGGCCGGGTAGTCGAAGCGGTAACGTTTCTGCCGGTCGCTCCAGTGCCCGAGGTGACGCTTGTGGATGGTCGATTCATGGCTGATGCTGCGCAGCCGGCCGCTTTCCACCTCTTCCATGATCGATACGTAGCGCTGGGTGCGGTCGCCGCTCAGCCAGGACGCCACGCCCAGGGTGCGGGCCGCCAGTTCGGCCCGGTAACGGCCGGGAACCCGCTCAGCCGCCATCTGCAACGACCCCTCGGCGAGATCCTTGAAGACGAGAAAATCGAGGGTGTAGGCGTGGTGCTCTCCGGCCAGCTCCTGAAAGGAGCGCGCTCTGAGTTCACCGGTGTGTGCGGGGCTGGCGAGCATGTCGCCGGGAAGGGCCGCCAGGCCCAGCAGGGTCACCCCTAGCAGCAGTCGAGAATGTGATCTTCGCATGGTTGTTCCTTCGATCCGCCTGCCAGTGTAATACGATGGCGACAACGTGTCGAGAGCCGCCTCAGCGGCGGCCACCCTCCGGTGGTTGGTGCCGGCACAAGCACTTGACTTGCCTGCTGCGGCGAACCTATATTCATATATACGATTATTGTCGAAAAAGGATGACAAGATGCCCGAGGCCGAGTTTGTCAAAAACCTGAATTTCGATCGCGAAGCGGAAATCCTCAAGGTTCTCGGCCACCCGGTCCGGCTCAAGATCGTGGCCGGGCTCATGTCGCAAAGCTGCAACGTCAAGAAGATCTGGGAGTGTCTGGGCTTGCCGCAGGCCACGGTCTCCCAGCACCTGGCCCTGCTCAAGAACAAGAGGATCATCGACGGACGTCGCGACGGCGTTGAGGTTTACTACCAGGTCGTGTCCGAACCAGCCATGGCGGTGGTGACCGCGATGCTCGGCGGCCAAGCCTGCTGATGCTCCGGCTGACGCTGCGCCGTGGTCACGATCGTCGGGTCCGCGGTGGGCACCCCTGGGTATTCAGCAACGAGATCGCCTCTCTCGACGGCCCCGCCGACCCTGGCGGCGCCGTCGAAATCTTTGCGGCAGACGGCCAGCGGCTCGGCCGCGGCTACTACCATCCCCACTCCCTGATCGCCGCAAGGATACTCACCCGGCACACCGAATCGGTCGATTCTCCGGAGTTCTTCCGCAACGCTCTGCACCAGGCGCTCGACTACCGGCGGCACGCCTGCGGCGACCTCGACACCTTGCGCCTGGTGCATGGCGAGGGTGACGGTCTGCCGGGACTGGTGGTCGACCGCTACGGCGACGTATTGAGCGTGCAGCTGCTGACGGCGGGAATGGAGTCGCGGCGGCAAGCGATTGTTGCGGCCTTGAGCGAGCTGCTGGCGCCGCGCGCCATCGTCGGGCGCAACGACAGCGTCATGCGCGAACTGGAGGGGCTGCCGCGGACCGTCGAACTTTTGCACGGCGCGGCACCGGGTCCGGTGACGGCAACCATCAACCATCTTCTTTTTACCGTGGACGTCATGGCCGGGCAGAAGACCGGTCTGTTCCTCGACCAGCGCGAAAACTGCCGGCGCCTGGAGGGGCTGGTGCGGGGGGCCGACGTTCTCGACCTGTTCTGCTATGCCGGGGCCTGGTCGATGCATGCCGCCCGCTACGGCGCGGCCAGCGTCATCGGGGTGGACGTATCCGCCACAGCGGTCCGCCAGGCCGAGGCCAACACCGACCGCAACGATTTCTCCGGACGCTGCCGCTTCGTCGCCGCCGACGTGTTCGACTTTTTGCGCGAGCAGCGCGGCCGGCGCTACGGCACGGTGATTCTCGATCCGCCGGCGTTCATCAAGAGCCGCAAGCATCTTGAAGAAGGGAAGAAGGGTTACCTGACCGTCAACCGCCGGGCTCTGGAGATGGTGGCGGCAGGCGGCTTTCTCGTGACCTGCTCCTGCTCCCACCACCTGGACCGCGCCAGCTTCCTGGCCCTTATCGCCCAGGCCGCCCACCAGGCCCGCCGCAGCGTGCGCCTGGTGGAGATGCGCGGTCAGGCCGCCGACCATCCGGTGCTCCCCGCCTGCCCGGAAACCGACTATTTGAAATGTGCCATCCTGTTCGTTGAGTAACTGACCGTAACAGGCCCTGCTTCTGCCCGGCCTGAAAACCGCCCCCTCCCCAGCTCTCAGGTCAATTGCTCGCTAAATCATCTATGTTATAGTTGCATTGACAAGAAACGCATTCGTCCTCTGCGGCGCCAGCACGACAACACCACACCCAGGCAGGGAGAGGGCTCAGGTTATGGGCAGTTGGTCATGGGTTTGTCGGCCGGGATGGTTTGGGTGGCCATTTCTGGAGCGACTGCGGACCCCTAACCGCCGTTCAGCCAAGGGGCCAGAAGTGATGGCGCACTGTCCCGCGTCCTCTCAGAAGGGCATCAGCGGCCCGCCGCTACGGTCTCTCCTGGCAGCCGCCATGGTTCTCCTCACCGGCTGCAGCAACCTGCTGCCCAGCTCGCGGGAAGAGACGATTTCGTCCTGGCACCGTTTTGAGCAGGCCAAGGCAGCCTACGACCAGATTACCCCCGGGACTTCCCGGGCCGAGTTGAAGGAGTTCGGGTTTGACGTTGCCAATTCACCCAACAGGTGAGGTGCTGAGCTATCTGGACATGGCGGCCAAGGTCCAGTCCATCCCCATAACCGAGCTCGATCCCGGCCTGCAGGAGTGCCTTCGCAGCCACGACGAGTGACAGGCCTATGTGTACGACCTGCAGCGACTCCGGGCGAAACGGGTCGGCAAGTTCTGGCCCGACTTCTTAAATTTCCGCCGCAAGACCGAAAGCACCGGTTGGCGCTTCAATGCGCTGCTGGTTTTGGTCAACGATCAAGTCACCTACAAGCTCTGGAGCGGCACTCCGCGGATCGAGGTCTACAAAGAGGACCGCAATCCTCTCGGGCCGCTGCAAGGGTCCGGCAACCAGTTGATTAGCGTACTGCCCTGGAAATAGCAGCGTGATTGTTTTTTTCATTGTGACCCTGGATGAAACTGGCTATCTTACCCTCTGAGGATATTCGTGACAGCGCAGCTTTATAGCCCGGAATCAGCAAGGACGTATCCATGATAATAGCGCTTACCGATATCATCCTGTTTGTGACCGCTTTTGTAAGTTTCTTATATGGCACGAGAATAGCGTTGTCTTGTGGGGCCAATTGCAATTCCAGAAAGACTCCGGAGGAAAGAGCCGAGTTGATGAAAGAGCGCATCCCTGCCGCAACTTTCGTTTTTTTCTTCGGTTTTGCCATAACGTCAAAATATTTATATGAAATGCTCCTTGGCAGCGAACTGGAACATCTTGGGTTTTTGGCAATAATTTTGATGTCCCTGGTCAATGCCTTTCTGGCAGCCACTGCGATCGCCTGGGCGGCCATGCCAAAAAGGTGGAAACTCTTCTAGGGGTCCCGGCTCACTTCCCGTCCTGCCTTTCGTCCGTTCGAGTCACTACCTGTTTTTCAGCAATCGCGCAGATTACCTCGTAGGTCGCCGGCAGCCCCCGGGGTTGACGGTGGGCCGCTTCGTAAAGCGCAACCATCCGTTGCATGACCTGCCGCGAGGCGAGACCCTTCGGACGATCGGCGGCGGCGTTGCTGGCGCCGATCTGCTTGAGCTGACGCAGCAGCGTGGGAACATCGGGGTGCCAGTCGATTTCCGGGAAGGCGATGAAGTCATGGCAGGTCAGGCCGGCCGCGGCCAGGGCGGCAACGACTTCGTCCGTCGCCGGGAAGCTTTGCACGTGGGAGGCATAGGTGCTGCCGCAGTCACTGACCGCCTGGCGGTGGGCCTCGCGCAGTTCGCACAAGGTGCGTTCGCCGAACAAGGCGACGGCAAAGCGCCCGCCTGAGCGCAAGACGCGGCTGACCTCGGCGAAGGCCGCCGGCAGATCGTCGACCCATTGATAGACATTGCTGGAGACGACCGCATCGAAACTGGCGGCGGCAAAAGGAAGTCTCCTTGCATCGCCGTCGCAAGGGTGGGTGCCGGGCAGCCGCCGGCCTGCCGCCAGGGTCATGCCGTGGGCAATGTCGGTGAGGACGAAGGTCCGTCCCGCCCTGGCGCCGCCAAGCTCGGTCGCCAGGGCGCCAGTGCCGGTGCCGACATCGAGCACCAGACCGGTCAGCGCCCCGCTCTCGGCAATCCGGGTGCTGAGCTGCGCCACCACCCGCTTCTGCACCGCAGCGTAGCGGTCGTATTCGCCGGCGTGCCTTGAGAAGTGCGCACGCAACAGGCGGCCGTCGATGGCTCTCACCGGTCCCATGAACAAAACTTTCTGATCGTCTCGGCCACCTCGGCCGGCCGGGTCCAGAACGGTGCGTGGCCAAGACCTGCAAATTCGTGCAAGCTGCCGTGCGGCAGGGCGGCAGCCAGCGCCCGCCCCGCCTCAACCGGAGTCACCCGATCCAGCGAGCCGTGCAGGACCAGAGCCGGGCAGCGAATTGCCGGGAGTCGCTGGCGCTGATCCTGTTCCGCCAGTCGGCCCAGCAGTGCCGCAGCCGTCGCCGGGTCGGGGAGGCCGGCGGCGCGCACGGCGAAAGTCCGGATCACCCGCAGGCGCAGGGCATCCGCCTCGCCGGGGGCAAACGTCAGCGCGAAAAAATCACCGAGCGTCGCCTCGAAACGTCGCTCCAGATTGCGGCACAGCGCCCGCACCTGGAACTCCGGAAGCCCGTGCGGCCAATCGACCGCGACAGTGAAGAGCGGGGTGGTGCCGATCAGCAGCAGCCGCTCGACCGGTACGGCTGAACGGACGGCCAGTTCCATGGCGACCATGCCCCCCAGCGACCAGCCACCGAGAACGACCGGTCCAGGCGCCACCGCCGCCAACCACGTTTCCAGGTCATCGGCCAGGGCCGGCAGGGTCGCCATGGCGGGCGGCGGCGAGTTGCCGTGGCCTGGCAGGTCGGGAAAGAGCAAGCGGCAGCCTGGCAGATGATCAGCCAGCTCAACGAAGGCCGCCCCGGACAGGGACCAGCCGTGCAGCAGCACCAGGGGTGGGCCGCTGCCGGTCTCCCGCCAGGCCAGGGAACGACCAGCGGCGAATTGGTGGACCCGGCTGATCAAGACAGCTCTGCCCGGCAGGCGGCGACGATCTGCCCGGCGGCCCGCTCGAGGTCGTCGGCAGCGTGACTGGCCATGACCGTGGCCCGCAGCCGGCAGGTTCCTGCAGGTACGGTGGGCGGGCGGATGCCTTGCAGGAAGATCCCCTCCGCGAGGAGACGGCAGGTAATCGCCATGGTCGGTTGCGGGTCACCCACCAGCACCGGCACGATCTGTGTGGCACTGGTCAAAAGGTCGAGTCCCGCCGCCTGCAGCCGCCCGGCGAAGCGTTCCCGGTTGCGGCGTAATTCGGCCCGCAGCTGCACCCCCTCGGGACCGGCCACGATGTCGAGGGCAGCCAGGGCGGCCGCCGGCACCGCCGGCGGGAGGCTGGTGGAAAAGATGAACGGCCGACTGCAGTTGACCAACGTGTCGATGACCACGCGCGGCGCCGCCAGGTAGGCGCCGGCGCATCCCAAAGCCTTGCCGAGGGTGCCCATCTGCAGGTCGATGCGCTCCTGGCAGCCGAAGTGCTCGCCGGTGCCGCGCCCGCCGGCGCCGAGCACCCCGGTGCCGTGAGCGTCGTCGACCATCAGCAGGGCGTCGAAACGCTCCTTCAAAGCACACAGCGCAGGGAGCGGCGCCAAGTCGCCATCCATGCTGAACACCCCGTCGGTGACGACCAGCCAGCGGCCGCGCCGCAGCGGGGCCTCGGCCGTCATCAGCCGTTCCAGGGCCGAAACGTCGCCATGGGGATAGACCACCGTGCGGGCCCGGCTCAGCCGGCAACCGTCGATCAGCGAGGCATGGTTGTATTGGTCAGAAAAGATCGTGTCGTCAGGGCCGAACAGCCCCTGGAGGATGCCGGTGTTGGCGGCGAAGCCGCTGTTGAAGAGCAGCGCTGCTTCGCTGCCCTTGAATTCCGCCAGCCGCTCCTCGAGCCGGGCATGCGGCGGCAGGGTGCCGGAGACCAGCCGACTGGCCCCTGATCCTGCACCATGACGCCAGGTGGCGTCGGCCGCCGCCTCGAGCAGGGCGGGATGGCCGGCCAGGCCGAGATAGTTGTTGGAGCAGAGCAGCAGCACCTCGCGGCCGTCAACTACGGCGTGTGGCCCCTGACCATCGACGGTACGCAGGGTCCGGCGCAGGCCGCGGGCTTCAAGTTCCTTCAACTCCTCCTGCCAGCGCTTCATCTCATCGACTCCACGGCTGCGGCCGGGCAATTGGCCCGGCGGCGTCGAACAGCACGGCGCACCGCTCGAGATAGGCATAGCAGGCGTCCCGATCCCACCCCTGGCGGCGGACAAACAGCGCCCTGCCGCCGTGCCGGTCACCAGCCGCCTTCAGACAGGAGATTCGTTGATAGCCGACGCGCGGATCGGCAACGTAGCCGGCCAGGTATGCCGGATCGTCCGACCAGCACAACTCGGCGACGATCCCCGGAGCGCGCAGCACCTTGCCGGCCAGGACCAGGGCCTCGACCACCCGCCGGTGCCCCAGGCCGGCGGCGGCGAGCTCGGCCTGGATGGCGGCACGCGCCTCCGGGGCCAGATCCATGCGGCTGACCCGTACCCCGCGGAGCGGGTCGGCTTCCAACCGCTCGCCGCTGGCGGCATCGAGGATCATGGCCCCGCGCATCACCCGCCCCCCCGGCGCCGGACCGGCCGCCAGCAGCGTCATGGCTGTCGAGACGGCCGATGGAGCGACGCCGGCGCGCTGCAGGAGGGCGTCGGCACACTCCCGTCCGGCGCGCCAGTCACTCACGGTCAGGGTGTGCACTGCCGGGAGCGGCCAGCGGACCAGCTCACCAGTCACCCGATCGATGGTGCAGTGCACGGCATCGGGCGGTCCGCCGCTGCAGGCCAGGGCACGGGACACCAATTCGGCGGCCAGTCCCGGCAGTTCACCGGCCGCGGCGAGCCGTTCGGCCCCGGAACAGTGACCGCCATCCCGTTCGGCACGCATCCGCAGGCTGTACAGTTGGGTCGGCATAAGCGCAGAAATTATCAGGACCCAGCAGGCATTGTCAACCAGGCTCGAATGTCGAGTTGACAATGCTTTTTGCTTTGGCCAAGCGTCTTCTCGTGGTAGCCTGCCGGCTGCCGCGAAGGGTCAGGTTCACCATGCAGAAAATTTACGTCTATCTCCTCTTTGCCCTGTATGCCGGTGCAGTGCTCGGCTACGCGGCGCACGCCCGGCGC
>JBFYXI010000041.1:0-9648 GCA_041310635.1 Desulfuromonadaceae bacterium
AGGGCCGCCCGGGCGGTTTTACCGAGACGCATCTCCTCGCGGATGCGCTCGTTGATCAGCACATTGGCGTCGATCGCCATCCCCAGAGTCAGGGCGATGCCGGCGATCCCCGGCAGGGTCAGCGTCGCCTTGAACAGACTCAGGCAGGCGAGCAAGAATACCAGATTGAGGCCGAGGGCCACCGTGGCGACCACGCCGGCAAGCCGGTAATAGATGACCGCTGCCACAACGACCAGAACCACGGCAAGGGCCACGGACAGCATCCCCTGGTTGATCGAATCGCGCCCCAGGGAGGGGCCGACGGTGCGATTCTCGAGGATCTTCACCGGGGCCGGCAGCGACCCGGCCCGCAGGACAATGGACAGGTCGGTGGCGGTCTGCTCGGTGAAAGAGCCGCTGATCTGCGCGCTGCCGCCCGAGATCCGCTCACGGATGACCGGCGCCGAGTAGATGGTGTCATCGAGGATGATGGCCATGCGCCGGCCGACATTGCTGGCAGTAATCTGGTCGAAACGCTTGGCGCCGACCGGGTTGAAATCGATGGCCACGTAGGGCTCGTTGAAGCGGCTGTCGATGCGCACCTGGGCATCGGCGAGGAGGTCGCCGGTCAGGCTGGTCTTGCTCTCGACCACCATCGGCGTTTCACTCACCGCGCCGCTCTGCCGATCGACCTTCTTTTCATAGAGCAGCTGCCCGCCTGGTGGCAGGATGCCCTTGACCGCATCGAGGGGGTTGGCCTCCTCCATGACCATCTTGAATTCGAGGCGCGCGGTCTTGCCCAGCAGATCGATGGCCCGCTGGGGATCCTTGACACCGGGCAGCTGTATCAGGATGCGGTTGTCGGCCTGGCGCTGCAGGACCGGCTCGCTGACGCCGAACTGGTCGACACGGTTGCGCAAGGTTTCCAGGGCCTGGCGCACGGCATACTCACGGACATTGTCAGCCTCGTCGCCAGTCAGCTGGTAAGCCCGGCTGACAAAGCCCCCTTCGTCACCGAGAGTTTCACTCTCGAGCCCACGAAACTGTTCGCTCATCAACGCGTCGACCTGCTTTGCCGTCTCTTCGTCGTAGACGGTCACCACCACCGCATCACTGCCCTTGCGGCTGACGCGCTTGTAGATGATGTCCTTTTCGCGCAAGGCCTGCTCGGCTTGGTCGGTGATCGTATCCAGGCGACTTTCCACGGCCTTCTCCACTTCGACGCCAAGCACCAGATGCATGCCGCCTTGCAGGTCAAGGCCGAGGTGGATCGGGTCGAACAGACCCCGCCACCAGTCGGGCAGGCCGTCGCGCACGACGGTCGGCGCCAGGGCCGCGATCGCCAGCACGCAACAGAAGAGCACCGTCAGTGCCCGGAGTTTGATGGTAGTGAACATGAGCCTCAACTCTCTCCTTTCGAGGGTCCGTTGCGGGTCCCGGCAGCTCTACGCGGAGCGCTATTCATCCTGCCCGGTCGAGGTCCCGGCGATCGACACCCGGTTGACCTTGACGCGCACACCGGTGGCGATCTCAAGGGTGACCACCTTGTCCTGCACGGTCACGACCCGGCCATGGATGCCGCCGGCCGTGATCACCTGGTCGCCGGACTTGAGGGCTTCGATCATCTCCTTGTGCTGCTTGGCACGCTTCTGCTGGGGCCGGATCAGCAGAAAATAGAAGATGGCGAACATCGCCAGCAGCATGAAGATTCCTTCGAGACCGCCGGAACCGCCCCCTTGTTGTGCGGGGTTGCCACCCATGGCATAAGCGATACTTGTCATTGGTACATCCTCCTTGCGAGTGATTTTTCAGTGTGGGCTGCGGGTGCGGCCGTGACCGGCAAACGGAACCGGTGAGCAGTCACGCCTCACCGGTCGCCTGGCGGCTGAGGTGAAACTCCGTCCGGAATTGTGCGAAGGTTCCGGCTTCGATCGCTTCCCGCATCCGCAGCATGAGTTGCTGATAGTAATACAGGTTGTGCCAGGTGTTCAATACCGAAGCGAGAATTTCATTACTTTGATAGAGATGGCGCAGGTAGGCCCGGGAAAAACGCCGGCAAACCGGGCAGCCGCAGGTCAGATCGACCGGTTGCTGATCGTCGCGGTAGCGGTTCTGCTTGATGCTGAGCTTGCCGAAACCGGTAAAGAGCAGGCCGTTGCGGGCGTTGCGGGTCGGCATGACGCAGTCGAACAGGTCGGCACCGCGGGCGACCGCCTCGACCAGGTTTTCCGGCGTGCCGACGCCCATCACGTAACGCGGCTGGAGATCCGGCAGCAGCGGCAAGGTCCACTCCATCACCTGGTACATCTTTTCCGCGCCCTCCCCGACCGACAACCCTCCCAGGGCGTAGCCGTCGAAGCCGATTGCCAGCAGCTGTTCCACGCTCTGCTGGCGCAGGTCCCGCTCCATCCCTCCCTGGACGATGCCGAACAGCGCCGCCGTGGCATCGCGCCGCGCCTGCCGGCTGCGTGCCGCCCAGCGCATCGAGCGCGCGGTCGAGGTTGCAACGTAGTCACGCTCAGCCGGGTAAGGGATGCACTCGTCGAAAACCATCATGACATCGGCGCCCAGCGCTTCTTGTACGGCAATCGAAGTTTCCGGGGTCAACAGGTGTGGACTGCCGTCGAGATGCGATTGAAACTGCACCCCTTCTTCGGTGATGCGGCGCAAGGCGCCGAGGCTGAACACCTGGAAACCGCCGCTGTCGGTAAGAATCGGCCCGTCCCACTGCATGAACCGGTGAAGCCCCCCCAGCTGCCTGATCAGCTCATGGCCGGGACGCAGGTAGAGATGATAGGTATTGGCCAGGATGATCTGCGCCCCGGTCTCGCGCAGTTGCTCGGGGAGCATCCCCTTGACCGTCCCCTGGGTACCGACCGGCATGAACGCCGGCGTCTCGATCATCCCGCGCCGCGTGTGCAGCCTCCCGCGCCGGGCGGAAGTTGTGCCGTCGCTGGCCAGCAGGTCGAATTTTACGGGCAAGGCCTCACTCATGGGTCGTTCACTTAGCTGGTTGCTGGTTGCTGGTTGCTGGTTGCTGGTTGCTGGTTGCTGGTTGCTGGTTGCTGGTTGCTGGTTGCTGGTTGCTGGTTGCTGGGAAACGAAGACCGACGGGCAGATCCTGTCAAGTGCTTTTGCTTCTCACCAGCTAACAGCATCCAGCAAACATTTAAAGGATCAGCATGCAATCGCCATAGCTGAAAAACCGGTACCTTTCCGCCACCGCCTGCCGGTACGCCTCGAGAATCAGCTCCCGACCGGCGAAGGCGGCTACCAGCACCAGCAGGGTCGATTTCGGCAGGTGAAAATTGGTGATCAGGGCGTCCGTGACCAGAAAGCGGCAGCCGGGGCGAAGGAACAGATGCGTCACCGCGCTCCCGGATTGCAACCTGCCGGTCGCGTCGACAGCACTCTCCATGGCTCGCAAGCTGGTCGTACCGAGAGCCACCACGCGTCGCCTCTCCAGGCGGGCCCGGTTGACGGCGGCGGCCGTGGTGGCAGGGATATCGAAACGCTCGCCATGCATCTGGTGCTCGTCGAGCCGCGCCACGCGCACCGGCTGAAAGGTCCCGGGGCCGACATGCAAGGTCAGACCCTGCACGTCGACACCACGGGCCGCCAGTTCGGCAAAGGTGGCAGCGGAGAAGTGCAAGCCGGCAGTCGGCGCCGCCACTGCCCCGGGTTCGCGGGCATATACGGTCTGGTAACGTTCGCGGTCAGTGGCTTCCGGCGCCCGCTGGATATAGGGGGGGAGCGGTACTTCGCCTGCCGTTTCCAACAGTTCCGGCAGGTCGCCTTGGCAATCGAAGCGCACACACCGCCAACCATCGCCCAGGTCTGCCACCACCTCCGCCGTTATCCCCGCGGGGAATAGCAGACGGCTGCCAGGACGGGCGGGCTTGGCACTGCGAGCCAGGCAGCGCCACAACTGCCCTTCGCCAGCCATCTGCTCAACCACCAGCAGTTCTAGCTTGCCGCCGCTCTCCTTACGACCGCAAAGGCGAGCCGGAACCACCCGGGTTTCGTTGCGCACCAGCAGATCGCCCGCAACCAGCCAGGCCGGGAGGTCGGCAAACCGGCCATGGACGATGCCGCCCGTTTCGCGATTGACCACCAGCAGACGCGAGTCCGCCCGCTCGCGCAGGGGCGCCTGGGCAATCAGCTCGGCAGGGAGCTCAAAATCGAAGTCGTTCAGCATCAGCATGGCTGGCAGTTCAGCGGCTCCTCGCGAATGGACTCGCCAGCGTGCATGCCAACGAAGATCAAAAACCACCTCTGACAAGATAGACCAGCAAGAGCCCGCCCAGCATGAAGGCGAGACCAAGCAGCCGCAACCCGGCGTCATTCACCGGAAGCAAGCGCAGCAGCATACGTTTATACGTTCCCGGCGAAAGGAACCAGGGGATGCCTTCGACAATCATGACGACGCCGATGACCACCAGCAGAAAATCCATAGTCACACCCCAGTCGCCGGGAAACTCGAAGAACCTTGAGTTGACAGAGCTTTTGCAATATTATTGACAATTAAATTGCCCCATACAACCAGAGGGCGAAACTCATGCCGCCATGAGCAGCAGGGCATGCTAGAGTTTCAGGCTATGGCTGTCAAGCTCCTGCAACCGCTCCTGCAGCCGCAAACGGCAATGAGGGGAGCCGCATTGCTTCATATTGCCGTCTTTTTTCGCGAGCGGATCACGCTAAATCACGCTTATTACGGATCAGGCAAAGATCAGGCGCAACGATGAACTCTCTGAAACTGAAATTTCTCGGCCTGACTGGATTGATTCTGATTGTCGCGGTCATTGGCACCTCCTGGTACAATCTGCAGGCCCAGAGCTCCATCCTGGAAAAGATGGCCGCCGGGCATGCCCGCCTGGTCGCGGAAACCGTACACAACAGCATCATTACCGATATGGCCAATGGCCGCAACGAGCAGGCCGGCCATACTTTGGCCAGGGTCAGTCGCGAACCGGCAATCGACAAACTGAGGATCTTCGATGAAACCGGCCGGGTGATCATTGCCAGCAGCCCGGCGGACGTCGGCAACCTGGTGCCGACCGCCGACCTGCTCGCCTTCCGCACCGGCAATTACAGCTTTACCGGCGACTCCGGCGAACACATCCAGTACAATTCTCTTATCCCTTTTGCCAACGGTCCGACCTGCCATGCCTGCCATGGAACGGAAAAGGACGTCCTGGGCGTGCTCAGCGTGCAATTGTCCCTCGACGACCTCGCCCAGATGCAGGATCGCAGCCGCCATGCCACCATGGTCGCCTCCGGAATCATGCTGGTAGTCCTCGCCGTGAGCATCACTCTGTTTTTGCTGAACTACGTCGATGCGCCGATCCGCAAACTGGTCGCGGCCATGGACCAGGCCGAGCATGGCAACTTCAGCAAGCTCCAGGTGGATATCGGCAACTCCACGGAAATGGCGCTGCTTTCGACAAACTTCAACAACATGGTCGGACAGTTGCACGAACTGATGGAAACGTCCATCACTCATGAGCGCGAATTCGCGGTCACCCAGGAGAAACTAGCTCATTCCCTGGAACTGAGCGCCCTCAACGATTCCCTGGAAGAGCGGCTCAAGGAGATTGAATATCTTAACGTCAACCTCGAAGAGAGGATCGAAGAGATCGAAGAGGCCAATTTCAAGATTGCCGACCTGGCGAGCGAGCTGGAAGTCAAAAACCACCGCCTGTTGCAGGCCATCGAGCGCCTGCAGACGCTCAACCAGATCGGTCTGGCCGTCAATGCCGTTCTCAACCTGACTGAACTTCTTGACCTCCTGAACCAGAAAGTGACCGAGATGTTCAAAGGGCAGGTCGGCTACATTCTGCTGTACGATGAAGCCGCTGGAAACCTGCGGATCGCCGCCGCCACGGGATTACTGGAGGGGAGCGAGCGCGGCACGACCGTACCGTTCAAACAGGGGGGGGTCTCCTACGAAGCGATTACCGCGAATCGGCCGATTTTGATCGAGGATATCGAGAAGCAACCGGGATTCCGCAAGGTGAGCCGGTTCGGCTTTATCCGGCGGTCAGTGATCTGCGCGCCGCTGACCGACCAGGGCAAGGTGATCGGCACGATCACTGTCGACAATCCGCTCGACGGGTCAAGCTTCAACAGCGACGATCTGGGGCTGCTGACGACCATTGCCGCGCAGGCCAGCGTGGCGATCCGCAATGCCAAACTCTACAGCGAGCAGGAGCAGATCTATCTCAGCACCGTGCAGGCGTTGGTTTTCGCCATCGAGGCCAACGATGCCTACACGCGCGGCCATTCGGAGCGGGTTACCCGCCTGAGCATGGCCCTTGGCCAGCGCCTTGAGCTTGAGGAACAATCCCTCAGACAGCTGGAACGCGCGGCGACACTGCATGACATCGGCAAAATCGGCATTGATGTGAACATCCTGCACAAACGTGAAAAACTCACGCCTGCCGATATCGAAGTGCTCAAACAGCACCCCCAGATCGGCGTGCGCATTCTCGACCCGATCCATTTCCTCGGCGAGGAGCGCAAAATCATCGAACAGCACCACGAACGCCACGACGGGCTGGGCTACCCGCAAGGCCTCCGCGCTGAAGAGTTGCTGCTCGAAGCCAAGATCCTGGCCGTCTGCGACGCCTACGACGCCATGACTTCGGATCGCCCGTACCGCACTTCCCTCTCCCACCAGGCCGCCATTCAAGAGCTACGCGACCAATCCGGCCGCCAGTTCGACCCGCAGGTGGCCGCGGCCTTCATCAGCATGCGCTCCGCATAAGCACTGTCCCCTGGCGAATGCCGGCCATCCCGTCTGAGCGGCAGGGCCTTCCAGGGCCGGGGAGCGCTCAGGGAAATGGCGACGCGCCGCGCAATCCCTGGGTTTCCTGCAGGCCGAGCAACAGGTTCATGTTTTGCAGAGCCTGCCCCGCCGCGCCCTTCACCAGGTTGTCGATCGCCGCGAGGGCGATGACCCGCCGCGTGCGCGAATCGACCGCCAGGCCGATATCGCAGAAATTGCTGCCGCGCACCTGGTTGATATTGGGCAGCTGCCCTTCCGGCAGAACCCGGATGAAGGGCTCACCGGCGTACTGCTCCCGGTACAGCGCCAGCAATTGCGCCGCTGACTTGTCCGATGTCAGCGATGCGTAGCAGGTGCTGAGAATCCCCCGATTGACCGGCAGCAGGTGCGGCGTGAAGCTGATCGTTACCGGACGGCCAGCCAGGTCGCTCAAGGTCTGCTCGATTTCCGGCGTATGCCGGTGCCGCGGCAAGCCATAGGCTTTGAAACCCTCATTGACCTCGCAGTAGAGCGTGTCGACCTTGGCCGCCCGCCCCGCGCCGCTGGTTCCCGACTTGCTGTCGATGATAAGCGTTGCCGGATCGACGAGTCTTTGCCGCAGCAGCGGCGCCAGAGCCAGAGCGGCGCTGGTCGGGTAACAGCCGGGATTGGCCACCAGGCGCGTGGCCCGGATCCGCTCCCGGTAAAGCTCCGGAAGACCGTAGACGGCATCGGCCAGCAGTTCCGGGGTCTGATGCGGTTCGTACCACTCGGCGTAGACGGCAGCATCATGCAACCGGTAGTCGGCCGATAGGTCGATGACCTTGCAGCCGGCGGCCAGCAATTCCGGCACCATCCCCATGGCCGCCTGGTGCGGCACGGCGGTGAAGACCACGTCGGCCCGTCCCGCCAGTTCGGCAGGCTCCAGCGCCTCGAAAATCAGGTCGTAAATCCCGGCAAGGGACGGGAACACTTTCGCCAGCGGCTGGCCGGCCTGTTGCCGGGAGGTAACGCAGGCAACTGACACCTCCGGGTGACCGGCCAGGAGGCGCAGCAACTCCACTCCGGTATAACCGCTGGCACCGATGACGGCGACGTTAGGCATGGCAATCTCCCTGTAATATCGTGAGGAGTGATGAGTAAGGGGGAGGAATGCGGGAGAACGACTGATGCGCCTCGCACCTCGCGCCTGCCCCTTCACGAAAAAAGGGGAACCCGCGTGGGCTCCCCTTTCCGACATCTCGACTTCTCCCGTCGGGGGAAGTTTAACGCTTGGAGAACTGGAAGCTGCGGCGCGCCGCGCGCTTGCCGTACTTCTTGCGCTCTTTGATGCGGCTGTCACGGGTGACGAACCCGGCCTTCTTCAAGGCTCCGCGCAAATCTTCATCGGCCTCCATCAGGGCCTTGGTAATGCCATGCTTGATCGCCCCGGCCTGGCCCGAAGGACCGCCGCCGCAGACGTTGATGAAGATATCGAACTTGCCGACGTTGCCAGTGAGTTCCAGCGGCTGGCGCACCACCATTTTCGAGGTCTCGCGGCCAAAGTAGTCGTCGATCGACTTCTGATTGACGACGATGTTGCCACTGCCGGGTTTCATCCAGACACGAGCCACGGAGGTCTTGCGTTTGCCGGTGGCGTAAAATTTGTTCTCGGCCATCATCAGTTGTTCTCCTGGAATCCCCTTAGATCTTCAGCTCACGCGGTTGCTGAGCCTGATGCGGATGCTCGGCGCCGGCGTAAACTTTGAGTTTGCGGTACATCTGGCGGCCGAGCTTGTTCTTCGGCAGCATCCCCTTGACGGCCTTGCGGATCAGCTCCTCAGGAGCCTTTTCCAGCAATTTCCCGGCGGTGATCGACTTCAGGCCGCCCGGGTAGTTGCTGTGGCTGTGGTACAGCTTCTTGTTGAGCTTGTCACCGGTCAGCCGGACTTTCTCCGCGTTGACCACGATGACGAAATCACCGGTATCGACGCTGGGGGTGTAGATCGCCTTGTGTTTGCCGCGCAGCACCCGGGCGATCTCGGTCGCAACCCGGCCCAGCACCTGATTATCAAGGTCGACCAGGAACCAGCTTTTCTGCAGGTCTTCCTTTTTGGCGGTTAGCGTACTCATCGAATCCTCTCTTGACAGTTTCCGTGATGGTAACGGGGCTCACAGAAGTCGAGAAGTTACCCAAATTCCCGAGAGCTGTCAAGCACTTTTTCCAGGGAACGGGACAGGCATAGGGCTTTCCCCCCGCGGCTGAATTTCTGCCAGGGCCGGGGCGTCGCGTCATCAGGCAGGAATGAACGACAATTCCGGCGGGATCCGGGCACAGAGTGCGGCGAGCAGCCGCACCGCGTTCTGAAGGTCGTCGAGGTCGAGCATTTCGACCGGGGTGTGCATGTAGCGCAGCGGCACGCTGACCAGGGCCGTGGCCACCCCGCCGCGCGCCAGCTGCATGACGTTCGCATCGGTACCGGTGGCCCGCGGTATCCCCATGACCTGAAAGGGGATCTCTTCTTCCCTGGCGGTCGCCGTCAGCAGATCGAACAGAACCGGGTTGATATTCGGCCCGCGCGCCAGGATCGGCCCCTGGCCGAGCTTGATTTCGCCGGCGGTCTTGTGGTCGGCATCGGGGTAATCGCTGGCGAAGCCGACCTCGACGGCGATGCCGAGATCCGGCCTGACCCCGTAGACGCTCGCCGTGCCGCCGCGCAGGCCGATTTCCTCCTGGACGGTGCTGACGCCGATCAGGGTGACACGCTGGTCGCCGCGGCGGCGCACCTCGCGCAGGACCTGAGCGACCACATAGGCACCGATCTTGTCATCGAAGGCCGGCGAGGCGATGCGGCTCCCCTGGAGCCGTTCGACGCCGACGGCAAAGGTCACCGGGTCGCCCACCGCCACCAGGGCCTGGGCCG
>JBFYXI010000080.1:0-5183 GCA_041310635.1 Desulfuromonadaceae bacterium
GTAGCGCAGGCTCGTCGGATCGGCGAGGGGCTGATTGCCGTCTTCGAGGAAGCTTTCGATCATCACTGAAGTAATGGTGTGATTGCCGGCCGCCAGCTGCTTCAGCACATTGTGCAGCACCGCCTCCTGGCGGGCATGGTCCTTTTCCGAGTTGGCGTGGCTGCAGTCGACCATGATCGCCTGCAGGAGACCGGCCCTGGCCAACAGCTCCTCGGTCTTCCGGATGTCCTCGGGCGCATAGTTGGGACGGTCGTTGCCGCCGCGCAGGACGATATGCACGTCCTGGTTGCCCAGGGTCGAGACGATCGAAGTCTGCCCGTCGTTATTGATGCCGATGAAGTTGTGCGCATGCAGGGCAGCCTTCATGGCATCGACGGCGATCTGCAGATTGCCGTCGGTGCCGTTCTTGAAGCCGACCGGGAAGGAGAGGCCGCTGGCCATCTCGCGGTGGGTCTGCGATTCGGTGGTGCGCGCGCCGATCGCTCCCCAGCTGATCAGGTCGGCCAGGTAGTGAGGAGTAATCGGGTCAAGCATCTCGCCGGCAATCGGCAGACCGAGGTCGGTGATGGCGCAAAGCAGGCCGCGGGCGACGCCGAGACCCTTGGAAATCTGGTGGGTGCCGGTCAACTCGGGATCGTTGATCAACCCTTTCCAGCCGATGGTGGTGCGCGGTTTTTCGAAGTAGACTCGCATTACCACGTAGAGCTGGTCCTCGATCTCGCGAGCCAGCTGCGCCAGCCGTCCGGCGTAGTCAAGGGCGGCCTTGGGGTCGTGGATCGAACAGGGGCCGACCACGGCCATCAGCCGGGCGTCGCGGTTGTGCAGAATCGAGCAGATCGATTCGCGGGAGTGGGTGACGAATTCGGCGCCGCGTTCCGAGAGCGGAAAGACCTGTTTGAGATCGGTCGGCGCGATGATCGGCGTCAAGGCGCGGACGCGGAGATTGCTGGTGCGGATCATGGGGTTCTCCCGGTTTAGGGTCGTCTGGGGGATGCATTATCGTCACAATCACGATGATAAATCAATGTTTTTACCGGTGACCCGGGGGCGAGAGATTTGACTGCCCCGGTATGGCTGAGGTATAGATAAACGATTAGTAAGGGCCATCGTGCCTGATATTCAAAACCCTTTTCGCGAGGTGGCGTGTCGTTGCTCTGGAACTCTCTTCACCAGGTGGTCAGCCTGGTCTTTCAGGTCTATATCTTCATCGTCGTGGCGCGGGCCCTGGTTTCCTGGGTGGGCCCCGATCCGTACAACCCGATCGTGCGCTTTCTCTACCAGGCCACTGACCCGGTGCTCGATCGCCTGCGCCGCTTTCTTCCTCTGCAGTTCGGCGGTGTCGACCTCACCCCGGTTGCCCTGCTGCTGGCCCTCTACGTGGTCAAGGACCTGCTGCTCAACCTGATTGCCCAACTCGCCCGCGGCTGAGGACTCCATGCGCATTACTCCCATCGACATCCAGCAGCACCAGTTCAAGTCCCGCCTGATGGGTTACGACAAGGCGGGGGTCGACCAGTATCTGGAGATCCTCGCCGGCGAGATCGAGAGGATACTGCGTCAGAATCAGGACCTGCAGGAGGAGTTGGCGCGCACCCGCAGCACCCTGAACGAGATGCGCGAGCGCGAGGCGACCCTGAAGGAAACCTTGTTGACGACCCAGAAGGTGACCGACGAATTGAAGGCCAATGCCCGGCGTGAGGCTGAATTGGTGCTTACCGAGGCCGAGTTGCGCGCTGAGCGGCTGATGCACGGTGCCGAAGAGCGCCGGCTGCAGCTGCTTGATGAAATCCAGGAGATCCGGCGGCAGAAAATCGACTTCGAGACCAGCCTGCGGAGCCTTCTGGAGAAGCATGTGCGCATGCTCGACCTGAACGTCCGCGCCATCGATACGGAGCAGGGCTTCGCCCGCCTGCTTGATGAGCCGGTCGCTGCGGGGCGCCCGGTGCCGCCCGCCGCCCCGCCCGCGCCGCCGCCGGCCGTCCCACGCCAACCGCCAGTCGATGTGCATGACGAGCTGGTATTCGACATCCCGTTGCGCCGGGAAGAATCGCGCAAGCCGCTGCCGTGATGACTCCCTGGCTGCGGCTCACGCCGGCCGGGGTGGAATTGCGCATCCTGGTGCAGCCGCGTGCCAGTCGCGACGAGCTCGCCGGGCTGCAAGGGGAGGAGCTGAAGGTACGACTGGCCGCACCGCCGGTCGACGGGGCCGCCAACGCCGCCTGCTGCGCCTTTTTCGCCAAACTGTGCAAGCTCCCCGGGAGGTGTGTTATCCTGACCGCAGGCGTGTCATCCCGCCACAAGCGACTGTTGCTTCAGGGCGGCGACCCGGCGGTGATCGCCGCTCTGCTGGAGCCGCTGGCGAGGGGTTGACTTGGCCCCCCCCAATGATTAGATTAGCGCCGCGATTTCCACCGGAGGTGTTTTGCCATGCCTGTCTACGAGTACCAATGTCATGATTGCGGGATCGTCTTCGAAGCCCGCCAGAAATTTGCCGACGCCCCGCTGACCGCCTGCAGCGCCTGCGGCGGCCGGGTCGAAAAGCTCATCTCCCTGACCGGCTTCGCCCTCAAGGGGGGAGGCTGGCACCAGTCGGGCTACGGCGCCGGGCAGAAACCGCCGGCCGCCTGCCCAAGCGCGGGCGAGGGAGGCGGCTGCGCCGGCTGCCCGAAGGCCGCGGCCAACGAATAGCTTAAGGCTTTTCCCTTAATATTTCGGCGCCCCGGCTCAGAGCCGGGGCGCCGGTTTTTTCGATGCGCTTCATGTTCCGCCACCTTTACAACCCCCCCTCCCTTGGGTATAGTCGAAACTCAATTTCCGGGGAGGTGCAGGGCATGGACAAGATCATCGACGGCAAGGCAATTGCCGCGAAAATCCGCGAGGAGATCGCCGCCGGGGTGACGGCGCTCAAGGCCAAAGGGGTGACGCCGGGGCTGGCGGTGGTGCTGGTGGGCGACGATCCGGCCAGCCAGGTCTACGTGTCGATGAAGGAGAAGGCCTGCGCCGCTGCCGGCATCTTCTCCGACGAGCACAAGCTGCCGACGGAGACCACCGAAGCGCAGCTGCTGGCGCTGATCGACGAGCTCAACCGCGACGCGCGCATCGACGGCATCCTGGTCCAGCTCCCCCTGCCGAAACAGATCGACGAGAGCAAGATCCTCGAGGCGATCTCGCCGAAGAAAGATGTCGACGGTTTCCATCCCTACAACGTCGGCCGCCTGGTGACCGGCAACCCCCTGTTCCAGCCGTGTACCCCCTACGGGGTGATGAAGATGATCGAACACACCGGGATTGACCTGACCGGCAAGGAGGTGGTGGTGGTCGGCCGCTCCAACATCGTCGGTAAGCCGGTGGCGCTCATGTGTCTGGCCCAGCACGCCACGGTGACCATCTGCCACTCGCGCACCCGCGATCTCGCTGCCCAGGTGGCCAAGGCAGACGTGCTGATCGCCGCGGTCGGTCGGGCCGAAATGATTAAAGGCGCCTGGATCAAGCCTGGAGCGATTGTTATCGATGTCGGCGTCAACCGGGTCGGCGACAAGAAGCTGGTCGGCGATGTCGAGTTCGCTGCCGCTCTGGAACGGGCCGGTGCCATCACCCCGGTCCCCGGCGGAGTCGGGCCGATGACCATCACCATGCTCCTGTACAATACGCTGGAAAGTGCCAAAAGAAAAATCGACGTTACTGGTTGTTAGTTGCCGGTTTCTGACAAACCCTCAGCAACCAGCAACCAGCAACCAGCAACCAGCAACCAGCAACCAGCAACCAGCAACCAGCAACCAGCAACCAGCAACCAGCAACCAGCAACCAGCAACCGGTTCTCAATGATCATCAGCGAAGCGAAACCTCTAGACGAACTCCAGGAAACGCTCGCCCCCTTCGGCAGGCTGTTCCTGGTGGGCTGTGCGGCCTGCGCCACGGCGTGCAAGTCCGGCGGCGAGGAGGAGGTGTTCCGCTTTCAGGAGTGGCTGGCCGGGGAGGGGAAGGAGACCACCGGCTGCGTGGTGATCGAGGAGGCTTGCCATATCCAGCGCGCCGCCCGCGACCTGCGCCATCATGCCGCGGCGGTGAGCGCGGCCGACGCCCTGGTGGTGCTGGCCTGCGGCTCCGGAGTGCAATCGATCTCCAGCAACACCGACAAGCGTGTGATCGGCGCCCTCAATTCCCTGTTCCTCGGCAACGTCCGGCGCTTCGGTCAGTTCGAGGAGATGTGCTCGCTGTGCGGCGATTGCATTCTCAACGAAACCGCCGGCATCTGCCCGGTGACCAACTGCGCCAAAGGGCTGCTCAACGGTCCCTGCGGGGGGATGCAGGATGGCCGCTGCGAGGTCGATGGGGACCTCGACTGTGCCTGGCGGATGATCTATGAGCGGCTGCAGCGCCAGCGGCGTCCCGGAGTGTTGGCCCGCCGCGTGCCGCCCAAGCAGTGGAGCCGGCGGCGCAAGCCGGGACGGCATAGAATCCGTTAGGTCGGGTTCACGTCCGTAAGCAGAAAAATTTATCCCTGTAGGGGCAAGGCATGCCTTGCCCCTTGTACGGTCCCCATGTCCCGACTTTCCCAACAACTCGCCGCCGGCCAGTTTACGGTTACCGCCGAAGTCGCTCCGCCCAAGGGGATTGATCTGGCGCCGGTGCTGGCGGTCGCCGCCAGGTTGCAGGGGGTCACGGCGGTCAACGTTACCGACAACCAGGGGGCCAACATGCGCCTCTGTGCCCTGGTGCTGGCCGGCGAGCTGCTGCGGCGCGGCATCGAGCCGGTGCTGCAGCTCACCTGCCGCGACCGCAACCGGGTGGCCCTGCAGTCCGACCTGCTCGGGGCCGCGGCCCTGGGGATCGAGAACCTGCTGATCCTCTCCGGAGATCACAGCAAGTTCGGCGACCATCCCGATGCCCGCCCGGTATTCGACCTCGATTCGGTGCAGCTCCTCGATGTGGTCGCCGGCCTGATGCGTGGGGTGGACATGGCCGGCAGGCCGCTGGCCGGGACGCCCGGTTTCTTCCCGGGGGCGGCGGTCAACCCGGCCGCCGAACCGTTTGCGTTGGTGGTGCAGAAAATCGGCAAAAAGGTCGAGAGCGGCGCGCGTTTTCTGCAGACCCAGGCGGTTTTTGCCCGTGGCGAGTTGGAACGGCTGCAGGCGATAGCAACGCCCCTCGGCATTCCGGTGCTGGCTGGCGTGCTGCTGGTG
>JBFYXI010000085.1:0-5443 GCA_041310635.1 Desulfuromonadaceae bacterium
ATGCCAGCGCGCCCAGCGGGCGCAGGTGCGCACCTCGTCAGCCGTGTCGACAGCGCCGTAAGCACTGACCTGCGCGTTGGCAACCCCCGGCGGCTCCCAGCTGCCGATCCGGCAACCGTGCTCCTGCAGCACCGAACACAACTTGCGCTCGGCTGGTTTCAGATCGTCGAACCCGGCCAGGAAGAGCACGGACGGCCCGGCACAACGCTTCTCCTCAAGGGCCGCAGTGACCGCCGGCAGCACGTCCGCCCGCTCCAGCCATTGACCGGCCCGCTGGCGCTCTTGCCAACCCCTGCGCCAACGCAAAAAAGCCAGAGGATCTTCGTCGGCCTCAGCCTCGCGAAAGTCGGCCAGATAATCCGCAAGCAGGCGATAGGCCTTGCGCGCCTGGCGCGCAGCCTGGGGGATTTGCAGCAGGTCGCGGCCCCTGGCAGCGACATCGGCAGCGATGATCTCCTCCCAGACGCGCAGACTTTGCGCCTCGGTGAGGAAGGCTTCAGCCAGGCACAGTTCGTGCAAAATCCGGCTGCACCAGGCATTGAGGCTGAGGATCATCGGGCTTGCCCACACCTCCAGCCCGGCCGCCATCTGCCACTGATCGTAGCGGTTCACCAGCTGTCGTGACAGGCGCTCGTTGGCCGTCAAGACCAGGCCACCGGCGGCAATTGTCTGAAGAAATTCACTGTCCATGGGTTGATGATCGGATGCGACCATGACGGAATAAGACACAGCCCACCAGCGCACCGCAGCCGTTCGCCAGCAGATCACCCAGTTCCCAGGTTCGGCCGGCAGCCATCAGCCATTGCAGCGCTTCGAGCAGCAGACCATAGGCGAAGCAGGCCAGCCAGGCACAGAACCGCAGGCGCACGGAGTTTTCAAAGAAAAGCGTGCGACAGCGGAGCAACAGCAGGGCGAGAACAGCGTAGCCAGCGACATGGCTGAGTTTGTCCCCTCCCTGCAAACCGCCAGGCACCTGCACCTCCGGGGCCAGAGACAGGACCGCAAGCCCGAGGCTCCAGGCGAGCAGGGCGGCGAAGCACAGGTTGCGTATCGAGCGATCCGATGGGGAAGCGATCAAGCGAGACATGAACAGACAGTAGCGCATCGACCACGTTAAGAAAAGCGGGCAACGCAATCGGGGCCGCGGAGGCGGCCCCGATTGCGTTGGGCATCATGACGACTACTTGACGACGGTCGCAAACTCGAACTGGCGAGCTTCGCCGTCGGCCAGCTTGCTGCCGATCTGGAAGCGGTATTCGCCGGGCTTGTCAAGGATGACGTCGGCACCGAAGTGCCCCTGCATGCCCATCAGTTCCATGGGGCCGGTAACCTGTCCGTCGGGGCTGGTGATTTTTACCGCGACCTTGCCCGACTCGATCTCCTTGCCGGTTTTTTCGTCGGTGAACATGACCATGAAGTGATGAGTGGTCTTCATCCCCGTCTTGGCCATGGCGGCCCGCACGTCCTTCATCTCCGCCAGCGCTTTGACCCCTTTGACGGCGATTGTGCCGAGTTCGATCATGCTGCCGGCGGTGCCATGCCCTTCATGCCCTTGATGGCTTGAAGCTTTGGCCCCGCCGTGGTTGTGGCCGCTGTGATCATGCTGTGCAGCGATGACCGGAGCAGTGTGCAGGGCGAGCAGCAGAGTGACAACGAGTGTGAGGCTTTTCATGACAAGTAGTCCTTTCAACGCGTGTTTTTATAGGTTGATGTAGGGGCGAAGCATGCTTCGCCCAGGGCAAGTCATGCCTTGCCCCTACGACGTTTCATTTGCCGTTGTTTCATCGATATCTCCTGCCGCCGTGGGCTGCAGCGACGGGTCAAGCTCGCGGCTGCGCCAGATGTAGTAGAGGACCGGATAGACCAGCAATTCGAGAAGCAGCGAAGTCACCGCCCCGCCGACCATTGGCGCGGCGATGCGTTTCATGACATCGGAACCGGCACCGGTACTCCACATGATCGGCAGCAGTCCGGCGATGATGGTGATGACCGTCATCAATTTGGGGCGAATGCGCTGCACCGCGCCGTGGTGAATTGCCTGTACCAGGTCACCGCGGGTGTTCAGGCGGCCCTGGTCGCCCCACAGCTTGTGGGAGAGATCGAGGTACAGGAGCATGACCACGCCGGTCTCGGCATCGAGGCCGGCCAAGGCGATCAAACCGACCCAGACGGCAATTGACATGTTGTAGTCGAGCAGATAGATCAGCCAAAAGGCGCCGACCAGGGAAAACGGCACGGCCAGGAAAATGATGCCGGTCTTTACCGCCGAGCGGGTGCTGGCATAAATCAGCACGAAAATGATCAGGATGGTCAGCGGCACCAGCAGCAGCAGTCGCTCGCGGGTCTTCTCGATGTACTCGTACTGGCCGCTCCAGACGATGCTGTAGCCGGCCGGCAGCCGGATGTGGCTGTTGACCGCGGCCTGCGCGCTCTTCACGTAACTGCCGATGTCGGAACCCTTGATATCGACGTAGACCCAGGCGGTGCGTCGTGCGTTTTCACTCTTGATGCTATCCGGAGCGTTAACGATGCGGAAGGTGGTCAACTGGCCGAGGGGGATGTGGCGACCGCCCGGGCCCGGCACCAGCACCCGCCGCAGCGCATCAGGGTCACTGCGGAAGTCGCGATCGTAGCGGACGCTGATCGGGTAGCGCTCCAGCCCTTCCACGGTCTCGGCGATGCTCATGCCGCCGATCGCGGTCTGAATCACGTCCTGGATGTCACCGACCCGTATGCCGTAACGGGCGGCAGCCAGACGATCAATCTCGATATCAAGGTAGGAACCGCCCACGGTGCGTTCGGCAATGGCCGACAGGGTGCCGGGGACAGCGCGCACCACCGCCTCGACTTCAGTGCCGAGCTTGCTCAGAACCGCCAGGTCATCGCCGAGGATCTTGATGCCGACCGGCGTCTTGATCCCGGTGGAAAGCATGTCGATGCGCGTCTTGATCGGCATGGTCCAGGCGTTGGTCAGCCCCGGGAACTGGATGGCGTCATTCATGGCCGAGGTGAGCTGTTCGACCGTCATCCGCTGCGTTTCGGGCCGCACCAGGCGCAACGGTTTCTTGAGCAGTTCCAGCCATTCCGGCCATCCGGAGTAGAAGCGCTGCACCGGCATCTGGCGCCACTGGTCTTCCGGCTTGAGCATGATGGTGGTTTCGATCATCATCATCGGCGCCGGATCGGTGGCGGTTTCGGCGCGGCCGATCTTGCCGAACACGGTATCGACCTCGGGAAACTGGCGGATGATCCGGTCGGTCTGCTGCAGAACCTCCTTGGCCTTGGTGACCGACAGCCCCGGCAGGGTGGTCGGCATGTAGAGCAGGTCCCCTTCATACAGCGGGGGCATGAACTCGGTACCCATCTTGGCCAGCGGCCAGGCGATGGAGAGCACCAGGGCCAGGGCCACGGCCAGGGTGGTTTTGCGCCACTTCAGCACCAGGTCCACAGCCGGGTGGTAGACGCGGATCAGCAGACGGTTGAGGGGGTTGGCGTGTTCGGCTTTGAGACGGCCGCGAATGAACCAGACCATCAGCACCGGCACCAGGGTGATGGAGAGCAGTGCCGCAGCCGCCATGGCATAGGTCTTGGTGAAGGCCAGGGGCTTGAACATGCGCCCAGCCTGCTCCTGCAGGGCAAACACCGGGGCGAAGGAAACGGTGATCACCAGCAGGGCGAAGAAGATGGTCGGGCCGACTTCGCGGGCCGCCTCGGCAATGGCTGCGACGCGCGAGCGTCCGCCCCGTCGTTCCAGGTGCTTGTGGGCGTTTTCCACCATGATGATCGCCGAATCGACCATGGTGCCGATGGCGATGGCGATGCCGCCCAGGCTCATGATGTTGGCGTTGATCCCCTGCATGGCCATGATCATGAAGGCCATGAGGATCGCCACCGGCAGGGCGATGATCACCACCAGGGCGCTCGGCAGGTGAAAGAGGAAGAGAATGATGACCAGCGCCACCACCACGCTCTCTTCGAAAAGTTTCTCCTGAAGGTTGGACACGGCGCGCTGGATCAGTCCGGAGCGGTCGTAGGTGGTCTTGATGGTTACTCCGTCAGGAAGCCCGGACTTGAGTTCCTCGAGTTTCTGTTTGACCCGCTCGATGGTCTTCAGGGCATTCTCGCCGGAACGCATCACCACGATGCCGCCGGCCACCTCGCCGCGTCCATCCAGTTCCGCCACGCCGCGCCGCATCTCCGGGCCGATGCGCACCTCAGCGAGGTCGCGCACCAGGATCGGCGTACCTTGCGGAGTCGCCATCACCACCACGTTTTTGAGATCCTCGACGCCGCGGATATAACCGCGGCTGCGCACCACAAACTCGGTTTCGGCCATCTCGATGGCGCCACCGCCGACATCGAGGTTGGAGCGCTGGATCGCCATCATGACTTCGTTGATTGACATGTTGTAGGCGAGCAGCCGGTTGGGGTCGACGGCGACCTGGTACTGCTTGACGAAGCCGCCGAGGCTGGCCACCTCGGACACCCCTTCCAGAGCCGCCAGTTCGTAACGCAGGTACCAGTCCTGAATCGACCGCAGTTCCTGGAGGTTGTGACGGTCACTCAGCAGAGCATAGGAGAAAACCCAGCCGACCCCGGTGGCATCCGGGCCGAGGGACGGCGTCACCCCGGCCGGCAGTCGCCCCGAGGCGTAGTTCAGGTATTCGAGGACCCGCGAACGGGCCCAATAGAGGTCGGTGCCGTCTTCGAAGATGATGTAGACGAAGGAGTAGCCGAAGAACGAGTAGCCGCGCACCGCCTTGGATCCGGGAACGGCGAGCATCTGCGTGGTGAGGGGATAGGTGACCTGGTCTTCGACCACCTGCGGCGCCTGACCCGGGTACTCGGTGAAGATGATCACCTGTACGTCGGAGAGGTCGGGGATGGCGTCGATCGGTGTGTTCTTGAGCGCATACAGCCCGCCGATGATCAGGAACGCCGTGGTCAGCACCACCAGGAACTTGTTGTGGATCGACCAGTCGATAATGCGTGCGAGCATGGTGACAGCCTTTATGTGGTGAGGAGTGAGGCGTGAGGGGTGAGGCGTAAAGTCTGAATTAAAAATTTAACCCTTCACTCCTTACCAGTTACTCCTCACGCGTTACTTGAACAGATCGTCCAGTTCGTCCTTTTTGGACGCGCCCGCCGGTGGCTGCGGCTCCATCATCTTCTGAATTGCCTCGCGCAGCCTGCTCTCCGAATCGAGCAGGAACTGGGCACTGGTCACGACAGACTCCCCGGCCGCGAGTCCCGAGCGAATCTGCACATAGCCATCGTCGCCGTTCGCCCCGGTTTCGACCGGACGAGGATCGAACTTGCCGTCACCCCTGGCAACGAAAACAACCGCCCCCTGTCCACTGCGCAACACCGCGTCGGCAGGAATGGCCAGCGCACCCTTGACGGCCTCCGTGGCAATCTGCACGTTGACGTACATGTCGGGCTT
>JBFYXI010000147.1:0-9011 GCA_041310635.1 Desulfuromonadaceae bacterium
GAACAACTTCGAGCAGGCGCGTATCGAATTCGACAACTTGCTGCGCAGCTACCCGGCAAGCCTGCTGGCAGCCGAAGTGCAATTCCGCATCGCCGTGATCTTTGCCCTGGAGGGGGCGGCGGAACAGGCGATGGCGGCCTATCGCGAGGTGCCGGCCCGTTGGCCGCGGAGCCCTTATGCCGCGGAGGCACGCTTCGGCCTGGCAACCGTTCTGGAAGAGCGCGAGCGGCTGCGCGATGCCCTGGCGATTCTCGAGGAGTTGCAGGGGGTTTATCCCAACCAGGAGGCGCTGGAGCAGCGCATTGCCCACCTGCGCAGCCGGATCGACAAGAAGCACACCGGTAGATAAGGATAAATGCCATGAAAATCGCGGTCATCGGTGCCGGCAGCTGGGGAACGACCCTGGCCAACCTGTTGGCCAAGAAGGGGCTGGACACCATCCTCTGGGCTTATGAGGCGGATCTGGTCGAGCGGATGCGCACCACCCGGAGCAACGACCTGTTCCTTGCCGGGGTCGGCCTTGATGAGCAACTGTCCTTCACCAACAATCTGGCTGCGGCCGTGGCCGGCCGCCAGATCGTCGTGCTGGTTTCGCCGTCACAGGTGATGCGCCTGGTGGTCGATCAAATCCGCCCGCACCTTGCCGGTGGCTGCCTGCTGGTCTCCGCTGCCAAAGGGATCGAGAATCGCTCACTGCTGCTGATGTCTGAGGTGCTTGAAGAGGTCCTCGGCCCAGCCGTCGCCAACCGCTGCGCCTTTCTCTCCGGGCCGTCCTTCGCCAAGGAAGTGGCCGCCGAACTCCCCACGGCCGTGACCGTTGCGGCGAGCGATGCCGAGGTGGCGCGCCATATCCAGGAGCTGTTTCGCACCGACTACTTCCGGGTTTACACTAACGCAGATGTGGTCGGGGTGGAGATGGGCGGGGCGATCAAGAACGTGATCGCACTGGCGGCTGGAGTCAGCGACGGGCTCGGTTTCGGCCACAATGCCCGAGCGGCGCTGATCAACCGCGGCCTGGTGGAGATGGCCCGTCTCGGCGTCGCCAAGGGCGCCCAGGCGGAGACGTTTGCCGGCCTCGCCGGCATGGGCGACCTGGTATTGACCTGCACCGGTGATCTGTCCCGCAACCGGACCGTTGGGATTGAGCTGGGCCGCGGCCGCAAGCTCGGTGACATCCTCGGCGGCATGCGGATGGTGGCCGAAGGGGTGAAAACCACCGAATCAGCCTACCAGCTGGCACAGAAATTAAAAGTGGTGATGCCGATCACCGAACAGATGTACCAGATACTCTACAACAACAAGGAACCACGCCAGGCCGTGAACGAACTGATGCTCCGCCAACCCCGCGCCGAGGGGAGTGGCTGACCAAACCGGCCGATCTGCCGCGTTGCTTGTCGTTCTTCGATGTCCGCGATGAGTTAACCCCTACAGCCAATTCGGAGGAGTGAAAGGATGCGCAAGTCCGTTGTCACCGTTGTGGTCCTGCTGATTCTGGCCCTGACCGGTTTTGCCGCCTCTGCCGCGGCCGAAAGCGTCGTGATGGAAACCAGCTACGGGAACGTCACCATAGAACTCGACAGCGCCAAGGCCCCCGCCTCCGTAGCCAACTTCCTGGCCTACGTCGATGCCGGGTTTTACGACGGGACCATCTTTCACCGGGTGATCAGGGACTTTATGATCCAGGGGGGCGGTTTTACCGCCGACCTTAACCAGAAGACGCCCAGGCCGCCGGTTACCAATGAAGCGGCCAACGGGTTGAAGAATCTGCGCGGTACGATTGCCATGGCCCGCACCGGGGTGGTCGATTCCGCCACCAGCCAGTTCTTCATCAATCACAAGGACAATCCGGCCCTCGATTACCGTGCGCCCAACCCCAGGGACTTCGGCTATGCCGTATTCGGCAAGGTCACTGCGGGGATGGAGGTGGTCGACCGGATCGCTACCAGGCCGACCGGGATGCGCAATCGTTTCAACGATGTGCCGATTGAAACCGTGACGATCAAAAGCATCCGCCGGGTCAAACCCTAAGTCCCGCCAGAGAAAGACCAGGGTCCTCCGGCTGTAACCGGCGGCTGAAAACTGCCGAGCGGCCACAGCGCTGCGGATGACACGATGATGACGACCGCTCGCATCATGACCTACAACATTCAACACTGCCAAGGCGCGGACGGAGAGTTCAATCCCGGCCGGGTGGTGGAGGTCGTTGCCGATTGCGCCCCTGACATCGTGGCCCTGCAGGAGACCACTGCGACGGGACAGGCCGAAGCGCTCCCCTACCTGGCGGAACATCTCGGCATGACCGTTTACCGCGACCCGGGCGGTGCGCCCGCCGCCTTCCTTTCCCATCTTCCGCTGCGCGGTGTGCAGGTTTACGAACTGGGCTACGGTGGCTACTGCCTGCGCGCCGATGCCGATCTGGGGGGCAAGCGCCTGCATCTGCTGAACCTCTGTCTGCAATCGCCGTCCCGGGCCAGGATCTATCAAGTCAGCCGACTGCTCGGCCCCGAGGTGCTCGGCAACCCGTCGTTGATCTGTCCGGTCCTGGTTCTGGGAGATTTCGCCGATTTTCTCTGGAGCGCCGGCAACCTGGAGTTGGCTTCCGCCCTGAGGCCGGCCTTGCGGCCGATGTGGCGCGCCACCTACCCGGCGCGCTGCCCGCTGTTCGACCGGGACCGGGCCTACCTGCGCGGTTCCGTGCGCGTGCTCGACGGGATGATCAACCGCAGTTACCTGGCCCGCCAGGCCTCCAGCCACCTACCGTTGACGCTGACGATTCAGATTACCGACACTCGTCGGTCGCTCCCCTTTGCCGAGTTGACCTCCCGGCGCATGGAAGCCGCTCCGGGCTGACCGGCGTGGCTGTGGACAAAACTGTGGACAGCGTGGATAAGCCAAAAAGCCCCAATGCTTTGCGCGGCGACAGCACTGGTCGGTGGATCACTCCCCGGCACGCCTTGCGGACCTTGACGCTCCTTGAACAAAACTATCCCGAAGCGCGCTGCGCCTTGCGCCATGACTCCCCCTGGCAGCTGCTGGCCGCCACCATCCTCTCGGCCCAGTGTACTGATGTCAGGGTCAACCTGGTGACCCCTGGACTGTTTGCCCGCTTTCCCGATCCGGCCAGTCTTGCCGGCGCCGCCCCTGCAACCGTGGAAGAGCTGATCCGACCGACCGGTTTCTTCCGCAACAAGGCCGCCAGCCTGATCGGTTGTGCAAGGTCCATCATCGAGTCCCATGGTGGCGAAATTCCCCGGACCATGGCTGAACTCGTCGAACTTCCCGGGATTGGTCGCAAAACGGCCAACGTGATTCTTGGCAATGCGTTTGGGATTGCGGGGATGGTCGTCGATACCCATGTCGGCCGTGTCGCCCGGCGTCTCGGCTGGGCGCAAGCCAGACAGCCCGAGGGGGTGGAGCGGGAGTTGTGCGCTCTGCTGCCGCGGCAACGCTGGATCCAGGCTAGCCACGTCCTGATCTGGCATGGGCGGGGCTGCTGCCGGGCGCAGGTGGCGCACTGCTCGGTCTGTCCCATCCTGAATCGCTGCCGGCGGCGCGGCGTTAGCCGGTCGAGATAGGTGCCTGATTGCTACTGGCGGTTGTGGTCGAGCCGGAAAACGTCGCGAAGTTTGCCGAACAAGTCGGCAAACGGACTGCGCTGGGGAGCGGTCCCTGGGGCAAAGGCTTCGATCAGCGCCCCGTGGGCATTCTCGGAGGTCGCCTCGCCGCTGTCCGGGTCGATAGGGTGAAACTCGATATTGTCGGGTACCGGGAACGGTTGTGGCGGCAGGCTGGCCACGGCCTCCTGCATGAAGGCCAGCCAGGCCGGCAGCGCAGCGTAACCCCCGGTTTCGAAACGGCCGAGACTGCGTTCCTGATCGTAGCCAACCCAGGTCAGCGCCAGCAGTTGCGGCACGCTGCCGACGAACCAGGCGTCGCGCAATTCGTTGGTCGTGCCGGTTTTGCCGGCCACCGGCCGGCCCAGAGCCTTGGCGCGCGCGCCGGTGCCTTCCTGGATCACGCTTTCCATCAAGGTGGTGACGAGATAGGCGGTTTCGGCGCTGATCACCCGGGTCCGTGGCCGTTCCACCAGCCGCTGTCCAGCCTGTGGCCCGGACGGAAAACTTGCCGGATCGATCGATTCCAGGATTTTTGCGTGGCGATCGCGCACCTTGGTGATGTAGGTCGGGGTAATGCGGATGCCGCCGTTGACCAGGGTCGCGAAGGCCGTGCCCAACTCCAGGGGAGTGACCGCCGAAGAGCCGAGGGCCATCGACAGGTTCTCCTCCAGCGGCGAGCGGATACCGAGTTGCCGGGCATATTCGGCCGCATAGCTCACGCCGATTTCCTGGAGGATGCGGATGGTGACGATGTTGTTCGACTTGGCCAAGGCCGTGCGCACGGTCGTCGGTCCGGCGAACTCACGCGAGTAGTTCTGCGGCGTCCACTCCTTGATGGCGCCGCTTGGCAAGCGGAAGCGGAACTCCAGCGGTTCGTCGATGACCACCGTGGCGGGGGTGAAACCCTTGTCAAGGGCGGCCGCGTAGATCAGCGGTTTCATCGCCGAGCCCGGCTGGCGGCGGGCCTGCAGGACGCGGTTGAATTGGCTGCGGCGGAAATCATAACCGCCGACCATGGCCTTGACCAGGCCGCTGTGCGGGTCAAGGGCGAGCAGCGCGCCCTGCGCCTCCGGATCCTGCTCCAGAGCCAGGGGCCAGGACTCTGGCAGCGAGGTGTCGAGAATCCGCACGAGGATGCGGCTGCCAATCGGCAGCCGGCTGCTGCCACCCTTGCTGTTGCCGGCGGCAGGCGCGCCCCGCGGTGAAACCTGGAGTTTGCCGGCCCAGGCGCTTTCCTTGCGGGAGATATACCCGTCGCGGGAGCCGAGCCGGACCAGCACCCCGCGCGCGTCGCTGCCGGTGACCACGGCTTCGACCAGATCGTCGGCCTCCGGCGGGTCTTTTATGAAAAGTTCACCCTGCTCGGCGAGAAATCTTGCCTCCGCCTCCGGGTCGAGGCTTCCCAGGGGGCCGCGGTAGCCGTGGCGCTTATCGTATTCGCGCAGGTTGTCACGGACTGCTCGCTGTGCCGACACTTGCTGGTCGAGGTTCATGCTGGTGTGAACTTCCAGCCCGCCGCGGTAGAGTAATTCACGCCCGTAGGTCGATTCCAGGTCGCGGCGCACCTGCTCGGTAAAGAACGCCGCCGCCTGCATGTTCTGGCTGCGGCGCGGACGGATGTTCAGCGCTTCCCGGTAGGCCGCCTCGGCCTGGGCCGGCTCGATGAATTTCTCCTCGGCCATGCGGCTGAGCACATACTTCTGCCGGTCCTTGGCCGCCTTCAGATTGTGGTAGGGGGAATAGCGGCTGGGCGCGCGCGGCAGCCCGGCGAGCAGGCTGCATTCAGCCAAAGTCAACTGATCGACGTTTTTGGCAAAGTAGTTTTCAGCGGCAGCCTGTACTCCGTAGGCCCCGTGTCCGAGGAAAATCTGGTTGAGATAAATGTACAGGATCTCTTCTTTGGAGAGTCGGTTCTCCATGCGGTAGGCGAGGATCGCTTCTTTGAACTTGCGCTCGAAACTGCGCACAGGGGTGAGCAGCAGGCTTTTGGCCACTTGCTGGGTAATGGTGCTGCCGCCCTGGACGACGCCACCGGCCAGCAGATTCTTGCCGGCGGCCCTCAGGATCGAAGCGAGATCGATGCCGCGGTGTTGGAAAAAATTGGCGTCCTCGGCGGCGACGAAGGCTTCGATCAGCTGGCGCGGCATGCGGGCCACCGGGACGACGATCCGCCGCTCATCGAAGAGTTCGGCGATCAGTGTGCCATTGTCGCTGAGAATCCTGGTGACGACCGGCGGTTGGTAGTCTGCCAGCGACTCGACCTTGGGCAGTGTCCCGGCCACGTACAGGTAGGCGGCCAGCGGCGCAGCCATGGCCAGTAGGGCCAGGATTGCGCCGGCATAAAGCAGAAAACGCCCCCAGCGGGGCAGGCGGGTCAGAAAGTTCATGAGTCGGATTTATGGTGGAGATTGAGAAAGATAGCACATCCGCTGCGCACCGACAATGGTTTTGCCGGTTGAAGCCAGAGTGCACTGTGCTATAGTGGCACCCTTCGCCGCAAGGCCGCAACCGGCTGAACCGAAAGACAACCATGGATACCAGCACCTTCCGCCGTACCAAGATTGTCGCCACCGTCGGACCGGCCAGTGCCGACCGCGCCATGCTGTTTGAGCTGATGGAAGCCGGCGCTGACGTATTCCGCCTCAACTTCTCCCATGGCCGTCATGATGAGCTGGCCGTAATCGTCGCGACCATCCGCGAGCTGTCACGGCAGCGTCGTCGGGCAGTGGCAATTCTTGGCGATCTGCAGGGGCCGAAGATCCGCACCGGGCGCATGGCGGGTGGGCAGATGCTACTCACGGCCGGGGCCACGGTGGTCATCACCACGGCCGACCGGCTCGGTGCTGATGGCATCATCCCCACAATCTACCGCGAACTGCCCGGAGATGTGTGCCCCGGTGACCGCATCCTCATGGACGACGGCCTCCTTGAGCTCGTCGTCGAGGCCATCACTGGCGGGGAGGTGCGCTGTCGGGTGGTGGTCGGCGGCCTCCTCAAGGATCGCAAGGGGATCAATCTGCCGGGGGTAGCGGTTTCGGCGCCGGCGCTGACCGCCAAGGATCTCGACGACCTGGCCTTCTGCATTGCGCAGCGACTCGACTTCGTGGCGCTTTCCTTTGTCCGCTCGGCCGCCGATGTCGTTAGCCTCAAGGAGCGCCTGCACCGCGACAAGGCGGAAATCAAGGTCATCGCCAAGATCGAGAAACCGGAAGCTGTCGACAACTTCGAGGAGATCCTTGCTGTGGCCGACGGCGTCATGGTGGCGCGCGGCGACCTCGGCGTCGAGTTGAATCCGGAGCGGGTGCCGCTGATCCAGAAACGCATCATCCGTCTGTGCAACCGGGCGGGCAAGCCGGTGATCACCGCCACCCAGATGCTCGAGAGCATGATCGGCAGCCCGCGGCCGACCCGCGCCGAGACGTCGGATGTCGCCAATGCCATTCTCGACGGCACCGACGCGATCATGCTCTCGGCGGAAACCGCCAGCGGCCGTTACCCCTGCGAGGCGGTAAAGATGATGGTCCGCATTGCCCACGACATCGAAGCTGATCCGCTGCTCCGGGAGAAGGTTTTTTATCCGCTCTCCGTCGACCGCGGTTACCCCAGCCTCCCCGAGGCGATCGGCCAGGCAGCCTGTCACGTGGCTACGGCGGTGGGGGCCGCGGCGATTCTGGCCTTTACCCAGACCGGCAGCACGGCTGCCCTGGTTGCCAAGTACCGGCCGCCGATGCCGGTCTATGCGGTCACTCCGTCGCAGCAGGTGCGCCGACGCATGGCCTTGTGCGCCGGGGTGCGCTCGATCCGCGTTGATATCGAGGGGGACACCGAAACCCAGATCCGCTCGGTCGAGGCCGCGGTTCTTGCCGCCGGGGTGCTGCGCAAGGGCGAGGTGGTGGTGATCACCATGGGCAGCCCGGTCTCCGATCCGGGGACCACCAACCTGCTGAAGATTCACCGGCTCGGCACCGGGCCGTATTTCGAGGTGCACTGAAAGGCGGCGGCTGGTTGCGCGGGGCCGGAACTGGCAAAGACTTATGAATATGCAGAAAAAAGCCGTGGTGCTCTACAGCGGCGGCCTCGATTCCACCACCTGCCTGGCGATCGCCCGGGCGGAAGGGTTTATCCCCTATGCGCTGAGCTTTGCCTACGGTCAGCGCCATGCCGTGGAGTTGGCCCGGGCGCGTGAGTATGCCCCGCGGGTCGGTGCGGTGCAGCACCTGGTGGTGCAGTTCGACTACCGGCAGGTCGGCAGCAGTGCCCTGACCGCCGACATTGCCGTCCCCAAGGATGGGGTCGGCGGGGATATCCCGGTCACCTATGTGCCGGCACGCAATACCGTCTTTCTCAGCTTTGCCCTCGGCTGGGCGGAATCCCTCGGGGCCTTTGATCTTTTTATCGGTGTTAACGCCCTCGATTATTCCGGGTATCCGGATTGCCGCCCGGAGTACATCGCTGCCTTCGAGACCATGGCCAACCTGGCGACCAAGGCGGCAGTCGAGGGGGCCGGCCATTTCCGCATCCACGCCCCGCTGATCCACTTGAGCAAGGCGGCGATCATCCGCCGGGGGCTCGAGCTGGGGGTCGACTACCGGCTGACCCACTCCTGCTACGACCCGACCCCGGAGGGACTGGCCTGCGGGCTGTGCGATTCCTGCCGGCTGCGGCTGAAGGGGTTTGCCGAGGCGGGGGTGCCGGATCCGGTCGAGTATGTTGAGTGAGGTGGTGGTGTGGCGTGGGCGGGGCTGGCGCTTGGCCCGTGAACGCCACGGCTGCACCATGGTTGCCGTTTCAACTTAAATTACCGGGACAGGCTATCAGGCTTTTGTCTGGCTGTGAACGCTTCACGGGCACGGCGCACCAACCCCGCCCACGCCACCGGGTTGGAAAGACGCAGCTTCGCTCTCTTCCCGCCAAGCGGCGGTGCCGGTGGTGTGCGCCGAAGAGAGTGCAGCGATTCAGATGAAATTCAGAAGCTCAGGTGGTCCGAGATGAAAAACTCCGAACCGAATAAAAAGATGGCAAGCAGGCGGGCACTCCCGCCCAAGCACGCCGCCGACAGGGCCGCTCCCAATTCCTCCATGCCCGACATGCAAAAGACGAGAGACGAGCGCAACATTGCCATCGACAAGGTCGGCGTCAAGGACATCGGTTACCCGATCGTGGTCCTCGACCGCAGCAAGGTCCGTCAGCAGACGGTGGCGCGCATCAATATGTACGTGGACCTCCCCCACCACTTCAAGGGGACCCACATGAGCCGCTTCATCGAGATCCTCAACCAGCATCACGGCGAAATCAGCGTCGAGCGCATGGACCAGATCGTGCGCGACATGAAGGAACATCTCGAAGCGAGCTGCGCTCACCTCGAGCTGGAATTCCCTTATTTCATCGAAAAGG